>DATEAY010000075.1 GCA_035288105.1 Candidatus Babeliales bacterium | reverse complement strand
TATCCTCACTCTTTCTCTTTTCACAACACAGACCATCAGTATAATTCCATTCTCCTTTTACTTATTCATCCAATTTATTGACAAACTGAAATCAATTTGTTTATCATGAAAATAGTACAATAACATTTGTTGTGCATACATAAATTGAATAAAAAAGGAGTTTTTCGTGAAAAAAATAATGAACATGGCGTTTATTGCGATTGCTTCAATTGCAATGATAAGCACAATGCAGGCTCGATTTGTAACATACCCAACACCTACCACCAAGCAACAAATAACAAGCAACACCAAAAATTTTGAATCAACTATTAGAGACGTAAAAAAAGCTCAAACTCCAGAAGAAAAACAACAAGCTAAAGAAAATGCTATTGAAGCAGCTCAAGAATTACTCAAGGATCTTGAAGAACGATCAGTGATAGGTGATGTGATAACAGGATACTCAGAAAAACAAAGAGACAATGCCAAAGCAAAACTAAAACTGTTAGAGCCTCTACAAATTAGACTTAACAAAAACATTGAATTGTTAGAAAAAAGATTAGCGACTGTTACCGATAAAGGATGGATATGGAATGCTCCTCTATCAGGTAAAGATAAAGAATATAATATCATTACAGCACGATTGAATAAACTGAAAGAATCATTAAAAAAAGTTGATAGAGCCATTCGTAATCAAAGTGTAATCGCAGGAAAAGAATGGAGTAATGCGTTCCGTGCACTTGTAACAGGCGCTGTCGCACTTGGTATTGATAAAATTGTCTTTGGAGGCGCAGGCGTAACCGCAGCAGGATCTTATGCTGGTCAAGCTGCAGGTATGCTCAAAACTGCTGGTACAGGAGCCCTCTCTACTGCGGGCACTTGGTTGAAAGAAAAAGGAACTACTGGTTGGGAATACACAAAAATAGTGGCCAAACATGGCATGCGAGCCGCTTCAATTTTACTAACCCTCTATACTAAATATAGTGACGCGAATGCCATCTATACAACTGCGCTAAGCGCTTATAAGCGGATTACTGACGATCCTAGCACAACTCCTGAAAATCGTGAACTTGCAAAAAATGATATGATACAAAAACAAAGAGAGCGTGATAAATCTAAAATCGCTTATGATAAATTTCAAGAAAATCTTAACACAATGAGCCCACAAGAATTGCAAGCATTAATGGCCGAATTAAAAAAATAACAAACAAAGTTATCAAAGTAAAAGTGGGTGGTAAACATTTACCACCCCAATTTTACTTTTGAGGCACATTGGTTAATTTACACTCACTTACGCAACACCCTTAGTCTCATCCACTGGCATCAGCAATCTTTCCATAATATCATTTGCATGATCCACCAAAATAATATCAATGCCATCAATCATATTATCAAGCTCTGCTAAATTATGACTATTCTTTCTTGGCAAAATAACATATGGAATATTATTTCGTTTTGCTGCCAATATTTTTTCTTTTACACCACCAATTGGCATAACTTCACCACGTAAGTTTAATTCCCCCGTCATAGCGTAGTCAGAATTTATTGGACGATTGGTTAATGTTGAAAGCATTGCGGTCAACATTGCAAGCCCAGCAGATGGACCATCTTTTGGTACAGCTCCTGCCGGAAGATGAATATGCAAATCGTACTCAGTAAACATCTTGTTATCAATAGCAAAATCTTTCGCATGCGCACATGCATAACTACGTGCTGCTTGCGCTGATTCTTTCATCACATCACCAAGTTGCCCCGTAAGTAATAATTTACCTGTTCCTGGCATTAACATTGCTTCAATTTGCAGTATTTCACCACCAACTGCTGTCCATGCTAGACCATTTGATATACCAATTTGGTGATTTTTATTTGCACCGTCATCAATAAATCGGCATGGTCCTAGGTATTGATCAAGATTTTCTACTGAAAAATCTACTATTTTTTTAGTTTCAACAAATGTCCGTGCTGCTTTTGAACACAACTTACTGATAAGCCGCTCTAATTGACGCACACCTGATTCTCTGGTGTAATCAGAAATAATTTTTTGAACGATAGGATCAGGAATAAGAATATTCTGATCTTCAAGCCCGGCATTTGCAATCGATTTTTTCACCAAGTGTTGGCGCGCGATATTTGTTTTTTCTTCGAGCGTATATCCACTTAATTCAATAATTTCCATGCGATCGCGCAATGGCTCAGAAATAATATCAGCATTATTTGCTGTTGCAATAAACATAACTTCTGATAAATCAAATGGAATACCAAGATAATTATCATAAAATGTTTTATTTTGCTGCGGATCAAGAACTTCAAGCATTGCTGCGGAAGGATCGCCTCTAAAATCTGCACCTATTTTATCTAATTCATCAATAACGATAAGTGGATTACGAGATCCAGATTTTCTTAATGCTTGGATAAATCTGCCCGGCATTGCACCAACGTAGGTTCGCCTGTGACCACGAATTTCTGCTTCATCTTTTACACCACCAAGTGAAATTCGACCGTATTCCCTACCCAAGCTACGAGCAATTGATTTACCCAACGATGTTTTACCAGTTCCCGGAGGCCCAACAAAACAAAGAATTGGTGCAAATCCATCTTTTTTTAAATTCCGTATTGATATAAAATCGAGTATGCGTTCTTTAATCTCTCTAAGACCAAAATGATCTTCATCAAGAATTTGCTTTGCATGTGCAATATCAAGATTATCTTCTGTTCGGTTATTCCATGGCAGCGCAAAAACCCATTCCAAGTGATTACGCGTAACGGTAGCTTCAAGCGAATCTGGCGCCGTGCGCTCAAGCCGATTAATGTGACGACCAATCTCTTTTTTTATTTCATCAGATACGCAAAGCGCATCCAATTTTTCACGCATATCTTCTATTTCTTCAAGATCATCTTCACCTAATTCTTGCTTAATTGCTTTAAGTTGTTCACGTAAATAAAACTCTTTTTGAGAGCGGTTCATTGATTCACGTGCATTGTTTCTGATTTTTTCTTGAATTTCGGCAACTTGCACCTCTTTACTCAAGTAATCAGAAAGCATCATGAGAAAATCTTTTTGCGTATCAGTTTCAAGAAGTTTTTGTGCATCATCAACGTTAAGGTTGAGGTGAGAAAGAATGAAATCACCAATTTTTCCCGCATCGTTCATTTTTGAGAGAATGATATGAAAATCAGGACTGAAGGTATATCCTGAAGTTGCCATTTGATCAGCAATTTTTTTAATTTTCTGCACACACGCAGTTAGTTCTGCACCATTACTCTCTTCAACTTCAATTTTTTGTACTTTTGCCTGTAGAATATTATCATTCGTCATAATATCAAGTGCACGCGCCTTGCAAACTCCCTGAACAAGAATCTTAATCCCACCTTCGGGCATTTTAATCAGACGCATCACCGTCGCGATAGTACCAACGGCATATAAATCATCGGTGCTAATTGATCCTTGAGGATCAACACCATTTTTTGCCGCAAGAAGAAATACCATCTTTTTTTCTTCTATTGAACGGTTGATCCCGGTAATTATTTTTTCATCAAGAACAAGCAATGGTACAATAATTTGCGGAAAAACAACAACATCCATGGTCGGTATAACTGGCAATATCTCTGGAGAAATATTCACCTTTTTTTGATTGACAACACTTTTCATTACCACTCCCCCTAATTTTTATTTTGTGCTGTACATTACAAGTCTAGTTTATGAGATAAGTGAGGGGTAACTCAATAATTGTCGGCCAGGGGAGCAAAAAATTCTTACCAAATAGCCTTTATCCAAAACACTATCATTTTTGTCCGGTTTTTTGCTATGAAAAGACAATTTATGACCTTATACTATCAAAAAAGTATCGTATTTGGGTGAACAGGAGACCATTATGCAAAAAGCTACACTTACTATACAAGGGATCTCTAAAAAATTTATACAAGGTAGAGAGGAAGTCATTGTTCTTAGTAACATAGACAGTTTGTTTATGCAAGAAAAGAGTTATGCCATCACTGGTATCTCAGGGTCAGGCAAATCAACACTTATGCATATTATCGCTGGTCTCGATACTCCAACAACAGGAACAGTGTTATTTAATAACATTTCATTACATACACTTGCTGCTCCAGACCTTTCACATTTTCTAAATAAATCGATTGGATTGGTTTTTCAGTCACCTCATCTACTCAAAGAACTTTCGGTCATAGAAAATGTAATGCTTCCCGGTTTAATTAGTGGATGTAAACAAATTGATTGCGAAAAAAGAGCAGAACAACTTCTTAAAAAAGTAGAGCTTTTACACAAAAAAAACAGTAAAATAGGCGAACTTTCTGGTGGACAACAACAAAGAGTTGCCATTGCCCGTGCACTTTTTAACGAACCAGCTTTTTTAATTGCCGATGAGCCAACAGGGAACTTGGACCTTGCAACAGGTAAAACTATCATTGATCTTTTATTATCATGTCGGCAATGGGGAATGGGAATTATTGTCAGTAGCCATGATGATTATGTTGCCGAAAAAATGGACGTAGTATACACGTTAGATCAGGGTGGGTTAATCCGCCATCCTTCGATACACCCCTTCGGGGCACTCAGGACGAGCGGTAAGGAATAATCAATAATAAAGAGATGCTTAATTTCATAGATAAACAAAAAATATTCTATTCCCGCTCGCCCTGAGTGCCCTTCGTAGCTTTAGCGAAGTAGGGTGTATCGAAGGGTAAAACCGATTAGAAAGAAATTACCCCCATGTTATCACAAAAAACAATACTCAAAAAAACAATCGAAGTAGGCGGGTCCACGTTACTCAGTAGATTCTTTGGCATAGTACGCGAAGTACTCATGGTTCGCTATCTGGGAGTAAGTGGATTATCTGATGCATTCTTAACTGCATTCAAAATACCTAATTCTTTACGTAAAATTTTTGCCGAAGGCGCTCTTTCTGCTGCATTTATTCCAACCGTAGTCAGTACCATGCAACACAATGATAAAAATGCTGTTGCTGGATTAATGTCACTTGCCTTCTTAATTTTTGAAGGTATGGTTCTGCTATTATGTGCCCTGATTATGACGTATGCACAACACGTCATACAATTTATTGCTCCAGGATTTTCTGAACAACAAGTTCTTGCTGCAATTCCTATGCTGCACATTCTTATGCCTTTTATTTTTTTCATATCAAGTAGCGCACTGCTCGGTGGCGCACTGCATGCAATTGGCCATTTTTTTGTCCCTGCAATCGCTCCTGTGGTAGTAAATATTATTTTCATTATAGGATTGTGTATATCACTCGTTTTTAATCTGCCCGTTACCTATCTTTGTTGGTTTATAGTACTAGCTGGATTTGTGCACTTTCTTTTGCATCTTATAATGTATTTTAGATTTCACTTTTTCTTTGGAAAAATAACACGTAATGATCTTACAGTTTTTGCGCGTGTTATGGGAAAATTTCTGCTCTGTCTGCCAAGTGTCAGCCTCATGGAAGTAGCACTATTTATTGATACAAGTTTTGCATCACTGTTGGCACCAGGATCAATATCATTACTGTTTTATGCAAACCGTTTTGTGGGCATACCACTTGGAGTTTTTGCTGTTGCATTTTCTACTATTCTGCTTCCTCATTTTTCCCGCGTGAATACTTTCAACCCAAAACGACTACACTTTTATCTCCTTGAATCGGCTAAATTTATTTTTTGGGTAACAATGCCTGTTGCATTATTCATGGCATTTTTTTCAGAAGAAATTTTTTCAACAATCTTTCTTTCAAAAAAATTCACCCTTATGCAAGTACAAGAAGCTGGTAATATTCTACTTGCTTTTTTGCTTGGATTATTCTTTTTTTCCTTAAACAAAATATTACTCAACATCTTTTATGCTATGCACGCAGCATGGATTCCTGCTCTTATCGCTCTGGGCGCAACTGCAATCAATATTATCCTTAATATGCTTTTTATAGAGCGGTTTCAAACAGTAGGTCTAGCTCTTGCAACAACCATTTCTGGCATTGTACAAACAATTTTTTTCTTGATAATTTTGCGTAAAAAATACAACTTTCGTATTTATTTATCACCATTTTTATGGTTTGTAACAACATATCTTGCACAACTGACGTGCTACAGTTTCTTCTTTTGGCTGTTGTATCATGCCTGTACGCACGCAATTATATTCTGCATGCCACCAGCAGTTTCATTATTTTTCACCGCACACATAGGACTTTGGTTGTGGGTAAGTCCCCTTGCTCTGTTTTTTCTTATTTTGTTATACTACTCACGTACATTATTTAACATAAAACTTCACTTTTTAAAGTAAAAACTATGAAACAAATGTATTCTACAGGCATTGTTACGTACATAATTTTAAAGGAAGCCCAATGAAAAGGCTGTTAGCCATAGCAGTAACATTCACTATCTGCACTGCCCATGCAATGTTATGTATGGCAATGATTACACCAGTTCAAATGATGGAACCGAGTCTTCCTGTAATTCATCGTGCACCAAAAAAGGATTGGTATGAATTTTTGGGTTACAAAATTGCTTCACCTATTGGAATATCGGCCTGTGCTGTTACTACTAGCAAGGGTATCTGGTTGGCAGCCAGGCTTGGTTGTGATGTTCTCACTTATAAAACAATCCGATGTTATACGTGGCCACCTCACCCACAGCCCAACATAACGTATATTGACCGATCGGTGCCCCTTACCCATGATGATATTGGAAAAACTATTATTGCCCATAACAGTGAGCCTACGTATTCATCAGATATTGCTATCGCAAATTCTTTTGGCAATCAATCTATGGATGCAGATTGGACAAAAAATGATATCCAAAAAGCTAAACAGTCTTTGCTCGAGGGCCAAGTACTTATCGTCTCTATTTTTGGTAATACTCTTGATGAATGGATAAAAACAGCTCGATTAGCCTCAGAGAGTGGTGCTGATATTATTGAAGCAAATTTTTCGTGTCCTAATTTAAACACCAACAATGAATCAATCTATACAAGACCAGAGGATATCTTTTCTATTGCTCAAGCTCTGGTACAAAGCACTCCTTCTCAGATACCGATTATTCTAAAATGTGGTGTTTTTACCGATTACCAATTAATGAAACAAGCTTTAATAGCAGCAGCAACGGCTGGTGTAAAAGGCATATGTGGTATCAATTCAGTGCCTATGAAAGTTGTAAACATTGATGGTACACCAACCTTCGGCACAAGAACCATTGCGGGAGTTTCAGGGATTCCAATTCAAGAACTGGCTCTTGATTTTATAAAGACAGCTTCTACAATTATACGAAGGGAAAATCTCAATCTTGTACTTCTTGGAGTAGGAGGAATTACTATGGCTTCTCATTTTTCTAAATTTTTTGCAGCAGGTGCAACCATCGCACTTTCAGCAACAGGTATGATGTACAACCCTTATCTTGTCGCTGAATATCACGAGCAATTACATAATGCAACGAGCACATCAAGCATAAATAAAGAAGAACTTGCTAATAAACTTTTTGATATTGGCGTTATTAAATTTGGCGATTTTACATTTAAAAGCGGTATTCGTTCTAATAATTATGTTGATATGCGCATTGCAATATCTCATCCGGATATTTTACAAGAACTAGCTATTTGTCTTAAAGATATTCAACACAAGTGCCATGCCGATATACTCTGCGCAGTTCCTTATGCAGCAGTTCCGGTAACAACAGCCCTTTCCATGCTTTCAGGAACACCGATGATCATGGCACGTAAAGAAGCAAAAGATCATGGAACAAAAAATATGGTTGAAGGCGTTTATATCCCAGGTCAAGAATGTTTGATAATTGAAGACGTTATAACTACCGGCTCAAGTATTTTAGAAACTATTAAAACAGTTGAAGCCACCGGCTTAAAAGTTAAAGATGTTGTAGTACTCATCGATCGCCAGCAAGGAGGAACAGAAAATATTACTGGTAATGGCTATAGGTTGCATTCTATTTTTACCCTGCAGGAGCTCTTGAACTTACTTAAAAAATCTCATCGAATAAGCCAAGAAACAGTTGATATGGTCCGCACATCATGTGAACAAACGAAACATACTTTACCTCACGATTCAAGCACTCTCTTATTAAGGGGTCCCCGTTCGGCACAGAGTAAAGAATGGGGCTATTTAACGTATAAGCAACGCGCTGCTTACTGTGTTAATCTCACTGCGCAACGTTTGCTCACTATAATGGAAACAAAAAAAACTAATCTTGTTTTTTCTGCTGATGTTACCAACAAGACAAAGCTTTTGGAATTAGCTGATCTGGTAGGCCCAGAAATATGTGTTTTAAAAATACATTGTGATATCATTAATGACTTTAATCAAGATTTTCCTGAGCAATTACGCTCTCTTGCAGATAAACATAATTTTTTGATATGGGAAGATCGTAAATTTGCCGATATTGGATCAACAACATTACATCAATATACAGGTGGTGTTTTCCGTATTGCAGATTGGGCTGATATAATTACGGTGCATAGTATAGCTGGTAATGGCACAATTGAAGCACTGAGGTCAACATCAGCAACAGAAAATTCTGCCTTTCTTTTGATTGCGCAAATGAGTAGTGCTCAAGCACTTACGCAGCAATCTTATACAGATGCAACAGTAAAATTGGCTTTGGATTATCCGGAAAATATCATAGGTGTCATTTGTCGGCAAAAATTATCTGATAATCCTGGGCTTCTTCATGTAACGCCTGGCGTGCAATTAGCAGAAGGTAGTGATGCTTTTGGACAGCAATACCTTACGCCAGAAAAAGTTATTAATGAACTCGGCAGTGATATTATCATTGTTGGTCGAGGTATTTTGCAAGCTCAAGATCCTCTCAATGAAGCACAACGATATAGAAAAGCAGGATGGGATGCATACCAGCAAAAAATTAATCAAAAATAGATACGTTATTAATTAAAAGAGGCCCCAAAGATTGGGGTCTCTTTTATTCATTATTATTTTTTAGAGCATGAATTTTCTTTTGAAGATAAAAAGCAAAATAACCACGATATTTCTCTTGCAGGTCCTTACGTTGCCAATCATTTGCTTCTACCTTTTTTCTGCATGACGATTGGCAATTACAGATTAAAGGTTCCATCCCAATCCACTCAGAGACAACAGTTGCGTAATCAAAAGTGATTTCTTCACCAGAAGCTATATCATACATTGCAACTAAAAAAATTTGTCCCCTGAGACCGGCGTTAGGATTGCAGCTGTGATTAATAAAGTCAGTTGTTTCAGCATGTAAAGAACCTATCCATAACCCATCATTAATTTGCAGTACATTTTTGATCAATTCAGCAGGAAGACTTAACACCGATTCTTTGTTCATAATTGTACCACCAAAAACAGCAAGCAGCGTATCTTTTGCTATGGGTGCTGTTGTAAACATTCCTGGACCTCGCATAGAGAGTTGACATACTTCTAAGCGAGGATCAACCCATGATTGTGCATTTTGATCTGTAGTATATGCCATTACACCAACTAATATAAGGCTCCCACAACCCAGTAGAAAATATTTCATATTACTTCACCATGCATTTACTTGGCCAAATGATCGTGGACGCGCACTGATAAAATCTAAATCCCACATCTCACGATCAATTCCTGCACATGTTAGAGCACGTGCCATACGCGTAACTCCAATTCCACATCCAAATCGAGGAATCATTGGTAATGATAAATATTCGTCGAGCTCTTTCATTACGCGTTCTTTACCAAAAGAGCTAAACAATAGTTGAGCATACTGACCATTGGAAATATTAAAAAAGTAGTCCCGCATCTCTTTAACATCTGTTGATCGTTCTGCTCCACCAAAGGTTTCCATACCGTATAAAACAACATCAATCTTATTAAAAATCTCACCTGAGTCACGTTTCATATTCCAAAATGGATGTGTACGTAAGGGGAATTTTTCAAGGCTTATCACAGGGCCGATATCTTGCGCCATTTGTTTTTCGCACTCTGCGTTAATCTCTTGAATATTATAACGCTTACAAACATCATTATACTGTAGTGAGATAGGAGCAGAAAATCCAAAAAATTGAAGCAGTTCTGCTTCAATTTTTTTCATGTCATCAATGGTACCATGTGATTCAAATTCTACCATTGGAAAAATTTTATCATGCCGACCGGGAATAGGAAACGGCTCGTTGCGATAGCTTGTTGTTGAACAAAATACTCCTTTTAGACGTGGATTTTTAAGAAGCTCAACTTCAAGCCACATTTGCCCTGTTTGCGGTAATGGATAATTAACTCCACTAAAAACAAATTGTGTAATAGTTTTGGGATCTTCACATGCAGCTAAAATAGAAAGCCGCGATTGTGCAGGAACCTCAATAAAATTTTTTTGCTCTAGAAAAAATGTGCGCATTTTTCTGAGAATGTAATCATACATTAATGCATCTTGCATACCCGCACCTTCCTTTTTTTGTATAGCTTCAAAATTACTCAAATATACCTTGGTTGCGTAAACCTTCAACCACTCTAATCTACCTTGAAAATCTTTTCAAGTTTCAAAGAATAAAAAAAATTTTGGAACTGGCATAGTTAAGTACAAGGGGATCTGTTATATTATTTAATCCTACGTTCCGAGTTTCTTCCTACTTTGCATGAAGCTACGAAGAATGCGTCACGTGGGAACCTCATATAAAAATGATAAAGTATATAAAGTAAAATCATTATGAAAAACATGTATTCAGCAGGCATTGTTACATATACAATAAAAGATGGCAAACCTATCTATCTTTTACTGCATTACACAGCTGGACATTGGGATTTTCCAAAAGGCACAATGGAAACAGGAGAAACAAAGGAAGAAACAGCAATCAGGGAGTTGTACGAAGAAACTGGTTTAACAGTAGAATTAGATACATCTTTTGAAACAGTAACAAACTACTTTTATAATCATTATCAATTCGGTACAATACCTAAAACTGTTTATTTTTTTGTGGGAAAAACAGAAAATAAACACGTAAGGCTTTCGCATGAACATACCGATTTTTTATGGTTACCTTATGAAGAATCTCTTACTCAATTGACATATGAAAATGCTCAAGAAATATTGGAAAAAGCACATAGATATATAACTAAGGAAAGTAACAGATGAAGCGTATAATGCTCTTGTATATTTTTTGTTGTTTTGTATCAACAGCCCAGGCAATGAAACTATCTAATGGGATTGTTAAACCTAAACAATTTTCTGATAGTAAGCGTGAAAATGAACGCGATCGCATGAAAATAATTCTTAACTGTCTCAATGTAGCTCTGTATTATCATGGTCTTGCAAGAGAAGAATTATCGGCTCTATCAGATAAAAAAAATGCAATGATCATACAAACATCGCAATTAGAAAAATCTAATACGGACACAATACATTTAGCCAAGGTTTTAGAATTACAAAAGAAAGTGGTTGCATCTAATGAAGAGCTTCTTCGTAACAAAGTTGAAAAGATGATTGTTGATATCGTTGATAACCATTGCAACATTGCCCTTACCATACAATCTCCTGAAATCACGCCTGCTCCGCTTGAAAATATTTCTTCAGAAAAATAGTCATAAAAAAACTCGCTCCTTTTTGTAGATGCGAGCACTATTTGGTTGTGGAGGCTGAATTTTACCCCAATTTTCACTTCGTTCTCAATTGGGGGCGCCATACTTCGCTCCTTCGGAGCTTCGTATGGGAGGCCAGCCCTTTGTAGCTTTAGCGAAATAGGGCCATTTTTTTTAAATGATAGATTATGATTCTTTAGGTACCCATTGAAACATGTGGAAATGGGTCTAAATCTGTGCCCGTAGCTCAGTCGGATAGAGCGGTAGATTCCTAATCTGCAGGCCACAGGTTCAATTCCTGTCGGGCATACCAGCCTACGTTAAAACTACGAAGGACACGGTAAAACTACGGCTGGCGCAGCCATATTCTTAAATGTTAAATTAGCATTCATTACGTTTGAATCCTGCATGCCTTTCGAAGCTCACAAGAGCGTAGTAGGGTCGGGCATACCACTTTCA
>DATEAY010000074.1 GCA_035288105.1 Candidatus Babeliales bacterium | reverse complement strand
CTACAGTGAAAGCCATTCTACAAGCAGCAGTTGAAGAACATGCTAATGTACTTAAAAATCCGCGTTCCATTATTCGTTTGTCCAATTTTAGCGAATTCGGGTATGAATTTATGGTGCGCTGCTTTATCAGCTCCGCATACACCCTTGAAATGTGGGATATTGGAAGTGATATTCGTCTATTAATTGCAAAAGCATTTAAAGAGCATGGTATTGAATTTGCCATTCCTATGTACAAAGTTGATGAATATGGTGCACATTACCATGAAACAAAAATTAATAACAACGATAAGAATAGACCGGGATCACCGCATGATGGACCGTTTGGGAAAAATATAAAAGAATAGCAACACAATAAAATTCTAGCTCGTTGTTCTTGACCACATACCATTCAAAAACTGTCCACATCTCTGCAACCACCCTAACCGATACAATACAATGAGTGAACTAAAACCATAGCACAGAACCGAACTAACAGATGGCACATTCCAATACATTCTTTGAACTATTTTTTTATCAGGATCTTCTAACTGAACAGAAATACTATGACCGTTACTATCAATAATAGTCTGAATCACTCGTATGCAGCAAGCAGGGTCATGATCTTCTGCATACGCACCTTTTTCGTAGACACAGAGATAAAAAATATCAGACTTTCTAGCAATTTCAGCGAGATGTTCTTGAGAAATTGGCATATATTGCCAATTTTCTTCCTCAGGTATTTTTCCTCCACCACCTTTGTAGCGATACGTAATATCATATCCACCATTAGTAATGGTTAGTATCGAATCATAATGCGTGAGAGTATCAAATAAGTTTTTATCTAAGATTTTGACTTCAAACTTAGCCGCAAGAATATTTTTTAGTTCTTGTTTATGTTCATTTTGTTCTAATGCAGGCATAAGATCCATACCAAAAATTCCACCAGAAAAACTTATCAACGCAATACCAATAATCACTCTATTATTCATACAACAACCTTAATTTTCACTATCAAAAATTATATTAACAGCTTATAACTGTAAATATTTATAACAAAAAAAGAAAGATCTGCCGTTAGGGCAGACCTTTCTTTTTTTAACAAATTATATGTTATCTTTTGTGACGGTGCATTAAAGCCGATACTTTTTCGCCAAGGCCACTTTTGTTATACCCAAGAGTCATTAAGAATAGACCCCCTATTATAACAGCAAAATTAATACCCTTTTGAACAAGACCCAATGCATAAAGAACTATGATTAACCCTGCAGCCATATACAACAAACCTTGTAAACTGTTCGGTAAACGATCTATAAACATAGCCATCCTTTTTTTTAAATTCACTTACTCACCGATCTTATATTTTTATGTTTAAAACAGTCAAGTAAAAACAATATTTTGAATCAGGAAATTGAAACTTAATATTTATCTACAATAAGAAAGTAACAATACAACGCCAAGCATACACGCTCCACAACAAATGTTACCCACGCACAATGGCAAACCTTCTAGCTTGTTACAAATATAGGGAAAATCACCAGGGCGAAACATGCTATCTTCTGTTGGTAATAATTCTATGCGTATATCAGACTCAGTAGAAAAAACATTTTCAGGTGTTGCTACCAAATTGTTCTTACGTATAATCCTCTTACCTCTATTCTTGTTATTCTTCATGTTATCGCGCAACATCTCTACAGCAAGAAACATTTCCTCTTTTAACGCACGATATGAACTTGGTATCTGCACTATGTAATCATTTATGAAAAGAATAGGAACTGCACCACTGCGCACACATTGAGCAAGCACAATTTCTCGCTGCTCCATGCCATAAGCGCTACCTAAAAAACTACTCATTCCCATAAAAAAAACAGTTGTTCGTAATGGATTATTCATGAAATACCCCTTTTCACAAACAATAAAAAAACAATAACTTCTTACAGTTAAGCAAACTCTTTTTTCGCATAAGAAATAAAGATTTTTACGACAAATTCTTAAAAAAATAAGAAAAATAGAAAAATAACAACTTTTACTATTTTCTTGCACAAAAATAACACAGCTTGCTAACGTTTGATCATACCCAAAAAATAATTTTTGAAAAAGATAAGAGTTTATCTATGGTTAACAAACTGTTTATCAATTTTTACATTATTGTGTTTTCATGTACGCTCATTCATTCCCAAGATGTTACACATACCGGGCATACAAGTACACATGGAAAAACAATGGTACATAGCCCTAAAAATAATCATTCATTTTATGATATGACTCATCTAAAAGGTCTGCCGCGACTACATTATTCTTGGGCAAATCCTACAATCGCACCATCGCCACAGCCACCATTGACTGGCAAGCAAATGGGAGTGGTCACCACCCCTAGCATTCAACCTTTAGGTTTTGAAATGGATGGCAAAGTTAAGGTATTTAAGTTATATGCTCAACCAGTAGAACAGTACATTACTGACGGAAAAGAAGCAGAGTATGATCAATTAATACCAGAAAAGAATAAAGTTCCGTCTGGCATCATGCATCATATGATGATAGAGCAAAAACTTCGCGCATGGGGTTTTAATGGAACAACTCCAGGTCCAACAATCGAAGTTAATGAGGGCGATCGCATTAGATTGGTAATAAAAAATGAACTTCCCGAACCCATCTCTATTCATTCTCACGGTATTGAATTACCCAATGATCAAGATGGTGTTGGAGGTTTTGCAGAACCAGTAATCATGCCAGGAGAAACAAGAAATTATGAATATACACTTTATCAATCGGGAACTGCTTTTTATCATGGTGAATTTAATCTTATGAAGGCAACAAGCTATGGACTTGTTGGTGCAATTATTATTCACCCTAAAAAATATAAAAAGAAAATTGATAAACAATTTGTTATTACTATGCAAGAATGGCGCATATTACCAGGAAATGTTGACCCTGATTTAGTTAGTATGGATTTTAATTGGTTTACTTTTAACGGAAAGTCAGCACCAACCATACCAACGATTACCGTACATGAAGGTGATCGCGTCCGCATTCGTCTTATTAATATGAGTATGGATAATCATCCCATTCATATGCACGGTCACACCTGGTGGGTTGTAGGAACAGAAGGTGGTCCTATTCCTCCATCAGCACAATGGCCAGGCAATACCGTTGATGTGCCTCCAGGAGGATCGCGTGATGTTGAATTTATAGCATGGAATCCAGGACTTTGGTTTTTTCATTGTCACAAAGTACATCATGTTGTGAATGCACATACAGACGTTCCATTAGGAGTGATGTCACATGGAGGCATGTTTACTATAGTTCATGTTATTCCAAAAAATCCAAAGGCACGCTGGCAGCATCCAAAAGAACGCGGACACGATGTATCAAGCCGTGATTATGGTCGTACAAAAAGAAAAAAACGACATGAAAAAATATAATTTTCTTATAGTTCTCATTATGCTATTTTTACTTTCTGGTTGTACAAAGGTAAAAATTGGACCAGAGTTTTCTCAGTTACAAAAAAGAACCGCGAACTCAACAGCTTCATCTATTGTTTTAGATAACGAGGTGTACCATGATATACAGGATATTCGGTCTATTAAAAACATCGTAAGTAATGGCATATCGAAAAATGAAGCTGTAAAGATTGCACTACAAAACAACCCTGGATTGCAGGCCGATTTTCAGAATTTAGGAATAGCAAAAGCAGATTTGGCACAAGCAGGTCTGTATTCAAATCCTAGTATCAATAGTGTATTTAGATTACCAACACGTGATGATGGTCCTGGAACTTCTCAAACAAATATTGAGTCTGTAGCAGCCCTTCGGCTATCAGACCTATGGCAAGTTCCTTTAGCAAAAAATGTTGCCCAAGATTTAGTAGAAATTGTGTCATTACGTATCTTTTCCACTATCCTTACTGTAGTTGAAGAAACTAAAATAGCCTATGATACATGCTTGGCAACAGAACTATATGTGGAAAATACAAAAAATCTTTTGACCACAACAAAAGATCTTCGCGATGAAATTTATTATCGACAATTATATGGATATACCACAGATCTTGATAAAAATTTTATTGATGCGAAAGTAGGTATGTTAGAATCTGAGTTAAAACAACAAGAAGCTGATCTGGCTAATGCGTATACTCATTTAAAAACATTAATGGGCCTTTCACCGTCATCAACAGCTATTATATTAACCGATACATTGTACAAAAAGATGTTAATTCCTGAATTTATAATTTTGGAAAATTACGCCCTCGCACAAAGGCCCGAAATACAAATTGCTATCATGAAAATAAAGCAATACAAAGATACAATACGATCAGAAAAATCAAAAATATTTAGAAAAATTGATATCGGTGTTTCATATAAACAAGATTTTGAAAAATCTTTCGCTGGATGGGGTCCCTATTTTGATATCAGCTTACCTATTTTTGATGATAATTATGCACAAATAGCTCGCGCAGAATTTCTTTTTAAACAAGCGGAGCAAGAACTGGTCGCACAAAGAATTAAAATATTAGATGAACTCAATAAACCCTATGCGAATTTTAAAGCCCTAGAAAAAGAAATTGATTGGTACAAAAACAACATATTACCTTCTCACTTCAAAGCAATTGAGTATGCTTATAAACATGCGGAAACCATGCAAATAACCATGGCTACCGCTTTAGAATCTAAAGTTACATTTTATGAGACATATTCACAGTTTATTGAAAAAAATTATCACGCCGTGAAAGAATTTACGCGACTAGAACGAGCTGTTGGAAAAAGCTTTGAACTATTCTTTATGAATGAAATCGGAGAGCAGCAATGTTGAATAAGAACTTCTTGCCTCTTATAACTATTGGATCAATAATAATTTTTCTTACTGCAGCAAAACAATTTTTTTATGGATTCGATATACATAGTGCTATGTATGATTTTATGGGCATTTATTTTATTATTTTTAGCTTATTTAAAATTATCAATCTTAAAGGATTTGCTGAGGCATACAGCACATATGATATTATTGCCAAACGTTCTGCTGCATATGCTTACATGTACCCATTTATTGAACTTATATTGGGACTTTTGTACCTTATGAGATTTCAACTCCTCATAACCAATTGGGCAACTTTACTGCTTATGGCTATCAGCAGTATCGGCGTTGCGTATGAACTTTCACAAAAAAAAGAAATAATGTGTGCATGCCTTGGTGTTATTTTTAAAATCCCTATGACATATGTCACTTTAGCCGAAGATCTTATTATGGGGATAATGGCATTCATAATGCTCATCCACTATTACATTTGACAAAAAAATGAGCCATAGTAAAAAAAATTAGTTAAATCTACAACCAATATTACATGATACAAGAACAGAATTTTTCAATTGGGTACCAAAAAGATGCTGCGATACAACTGGTGCGGCTCCAACTTGTAGAATAAGTCGATCGGTGGAAAACCATAATGAAGGACCAAGTATTACCATATTAAATCCAGAATTTTGATCAATAATTCTGTTAATTTTATTTTTCTGTTCATACCAACCATACAATTCCACCATCCACATTAAAATCCATTTATCTGGCGAATATGCAATATTTTTTCCTACTCCAGCTTGATAAAAAAATTGGTTGCCAGATTTATTGTTATCATGCTGCATTGTCAACAAAGCTCCATATGATGTGTAACAATACCATTCTGTTGCCAAGTGTAATGCAGTAACTCCCAAAAAAAAGCTTGGCGAACCTGAGCCTGTCGGTGGATTTTTGCAATCACTACCGGTAGGCAATAGCAATGCTGCTACTAATGATATTTGATTTGTTACGGTAGGCATATGATGTGAATATGGCGAATACTCCAATTGAATTATAAGATCAGCAGATCCGGATGAATGGTGTCCATCGTCTTTATAGCGTATCGCAGTAGGAAATCCTAAAAGAATTGAAAGGTCATCACGTAACCCATACACAATGTACGGAAGAATTTCGGCAAAACTTTTATTTTTTCCAAGAAACCAACTTGGATATACTACTGCAAGTGCTTCATATTGCGTGATAATGTTTTGACCAAATCCTAAGAATGCACCAGGTTGCACTGTACCAGGAACGGCAAGATTACCAACTTTAACTTGCGGCTCTTCATCAGCTTCTCGTGCTTGCAAGGCTCCACACGTAACAATAGCACATAAAAGTAATGTTTTTTTTAAGGTCAACACAGTTTTTTTGTTTACTATGTTTCGGCTTGACAACGAGATTGGCACAAGAACTCCTTTTTTTACCATAGTATAAATCAGATTTTTCTATAGTCCAAAAAAAGAAATCTAAAAATAGACTACCTAGTTTTTGATAAACCCATGAACCGGCCATGGCAGAGAAAAATCAAGATGAGCATCATGCAACGGTTGATGTTGCACCAAAAATTGCACATGCGAGATTGTAATTCCATTTACCGCAATTGTTTTGAGTAAACCTTCAATCACCATCCATTTTTTAAAAATAGTTTCTTCTTTGCCCAAAATATTGTGATCAAAAGAAAGATATGCGCACCCAGAAGTTGTAACAAGAGCCGACTGCAATGTTGTTTTTTTTATAGTGACATGTTCTTCATCCAACAACGAAAGCCACGCATTGATTAGATGAAAAATATTTTTTTCGGCACTATCTGCCCACAACGTTTCTTGTTTCTCTGCTTTCCACTTATCACCATGAAAATAATGATGTACAACCTGTTTTTTTTGTATAAGCGATGATGAATTTACAAGATTATTTTTCCACCACGGTGCACGGAAAATGATCCATTGGTTATATACAACAAAAAAAAGAAGCGCTGTAACAAAAGAAGCGCTGGAAATGATTATGTATTGACGCGATAGATTCATAAATATTGATTTCTTGTGGAGTTCGTATCCTTCGACAGGCTCAGGACGAACGGGATTAAAAACTTACTTACTCCGTTCGTGGTGAGCTTGTCGAACCATACGAACACATTTCTCGTCATTCAAATTCCTTACCTACCGCCCCAACAATAGCACGTGCTAGCGGCTCACAACAACTCAGCCACAATTCTTTATTTTTTAATCCAGCCTCTATTGCAATGCTCGGTGCAACAATACCAATCAATGGCTTTATTGGCAAGCTGTATATCCCTGCAGTAGCGAATAGTGATTTGTATTTTTGTTGCGATAATGTTTTCTGGAATAATTGACATATCTCATCCGTTTTATTTTTATTAATTCTGTATGCCTGATCATACGTATTCAACGCAAGTCCCTGGGAACAACACGCAAAATCGTTGCCGTAAGAAAATTGATACAAAAAAATTGTTGGCTTTGTTTCTTGGGAATGATAAAAATTAAGATTAATAAAAAGATCGGCATGAATGCGGTTTGCAAGAGAGGCGTTTTGTAAATCATACACAATATCACCCGGCATGCGCGTAATAATCACTTTAACGTGTGGTGTTGATGTTTCAATCAGCTCTTTTATTTTTTCAGCACACTGTAGTGTTAATCCACGCTCAAAACTATCACCAATACGCCTTCCTGTACGCTTAGCATCACCCGCAGGGTCAATAATAATGATATGCTGCGCATGTTGCTTTTCGTAAAAAGGTAACACCCATAGCATGGTTACGATACAAAAGAAAAAAATTATTTTTTTTATCTGCATGCCAAATCTGTTGTTAAAAATTGTTGTAAAAATGTAATACGCTCAACACTTTTATTATTTTTGATGCCCATAGCAATTGCGCGTGATTGTCCAATAATTATACATAATTTTTTTGCGCGAGTAACGGCCGTATAGATTAAATTGCGTTGCAACATCATAAAATGCTGCATAAAAAGAGGAATAACAACCGCAGAAAATTCTGACCCTTGGCTTTTATGAATAGAAATTGCATAGGCATGTACTAGTTCGCTCAAATCTGATGCTTCATATTCAACTACATTTTCAAGAAAACGTACGTGGATAATTTTATCTTCTGGATTAATCGTTTCGATGACACCAATATCACCATTAAATACATGCTTATCGTAGTTATTGCGCAACTGCATTACCCGATCGCCAACCTGAAACTGTGCTCCCGAATAGGTAATCATAGGACCGCTAGTGTGACCATTAAGCATCTGCTGCAAATCATGGTTTAGCTTTTGTGTGCCTGCAACACCACGGTGCATCGGTGTTAACACAATTGTATCATCTTTATGAATGCCATAATGCCGTAATGCCTTTGCATAAATTGTTTCAAGATGTTGTGGTATATTTTCTGGATTATCTTCTTTTATAAAAATAAAATCTTTACGCGAGTTTTCATGTTCTGTTGTGGGAAACTCACCATTATTAATTTTATGGGCGTTTATCACAATCAAACTATCTTGCGCCTGTCTAAAAATATGCTGCAAACTTATGGTCATAATTTTTTTGCTTACAATCATATCGTGTAAAAAATTACCTGCACCAACCGATGGCAATTGATCAATATCACCAATCAAAACAAGATGCGCAGAATATGGTAAAGCTTTGATCAATGCATGTGCAAGGAACACATCAATCATTGATGCTTCATCAACAATCAAAAAATCAACGGGCAATGCATTGTTTTCATTGTGCCTAAAACTCATGGTGCTTACATCAAAATCAAGCAAACGGTGCAGCGTGCTCGCAGGTCTTCCTGTTCCTTCGGTAATGCGCTTTGCAGCTCTTCCGGTAGGTGCGGCTAGACAATACTTAACACGTTGCGTATCAAGCAATGTTAATAATTTTTTAATCAGCGTTGTTTTACCAGTTCCAGGGCCACCGGTAATAATAGTAACTTTGTGTTGCAAACAGGCCAAAATACCTAATTGCTGCTGCTGGTTAAGCGCAACAGAATTAGATGCATCTTTTTGCAAAAATTGTGCTATCTGCGGAATATCAAACGTATGATGCGCAGGATATGTCATTAATGTATTCAGCTTGTATGCAATGCCCTTTTCTGCGAAATAAAATGACGGCAACGTAATATAGTGAATATCCTCATGAGTCAGCAATTTTATTTTGTCTGCATTGTACAGATCGTGCAGTGCGCATTTGATTGTGTGTTGTATAGCATCAAATTCTAATTCAAGTAATTCCGCTGTTTCTTTTTTGAGATCTTCAAGTTGAATGTACAAGTTACCATCGGATGCTGTTGTTCGAATGAGATGTAACATTGCTGCCGTGATACGTCGTTTGCAATCGGGAGCAATGCCACTGTTTTGTGCTATTTGATCTGCAGTTTTAAAACCAATACCCCAAATATCTTGTGCAAGACGATATGGATTTTCCTCAATAATGGCAATCGATTGTTCTTTGTACTGTTTATAAATTTTTACTGCATAGGTAGTGGAGATACCTTTGTTTTGCAAGAATACCATGATATTGGAAATCTCTTTTTGATCTTTCCACGCAGCAATAATTTTTTCAACACGCTTTGCACCAATACCAGGAACAGACATAAGACGTTCTGGTGTTTTATCAATAACTTCAAGAACTTTTTCACCAAAAGCAGCGACCAGTTTATCTCCATAAACTGGTCCAATACCTTTGATAAGCCCTGAACTTAAATATTTTTTAAGGCCTAAAATAGAAGTGGGTGCCTGTTTTTCGCATGACTGCGCATCAAACTGTTTTCCAAATTTTTGATGCATATTCCAAATACCACGCACCAATACCTGTTCACCTGCAGTGATAGTAGGAACATATCCTTTCACCGTAACACCATTATGAGCATTAACCTGCACCACAAAAACGGCAAATCCATTTTCCTGATTTTGATAAATAACGCGATCAACAATACCTTGTATAATTTCAGTTTCAAGCATGAGTATGTGTATGTTTTATATATTCTGTTAATAATGGTACTATAACGTGCGGCGTAATTTCATTCAGCATAAGAGAATCAAGATACCGCTCTTTGAGATATTTAAGAAATTCAATTTCACTAATATGCTCACCTCTGACATGCGCCTTTTTGAGGATAGTGGGCAACAGTGCTTTTACTGCACTCCACTTTGCAACACGATCTTTAAATTGTCCTTCTGCTCTGGGGCAACTATGGATAAGATCCAACAGAAAATTCACAACATCAGTTAAAAAATGATAATAATCTGAAAAACTTTTAATCTGGCGCTCAAACATTGTCGATTCTTGACCTTCCTTGGTCTTAGCCCATTCCAACAACAAACTATCCGGACGATTACGTTTGTGGCAATCTTCTTGAATTAAGACAATCATAATATTTTTTGCTCCACGTCCACTTTCTATAAATTCATTAGACTGAACAATAAAGTCAGCTTTAGCATGAGTTAAGAGCTCGCGGAGAGCGGCCTGTGTTTCAATATCTTTTTTACTCAGTGAATTACTTACTTCCAATTCAATACGAGCAAGAGATTCTACACTATGAAACTTACCAAATAGATTATATCTTCCTTTGCGCTGGTTATTAGGCAAAAGTTCTCCCAGGATAAAATCAAGAAGCTTACGACGAAACTTTCTGATAAATTCTATTTTATCAGCATTGATGAAAGTGCCATCGGCAACTTTAATAACTGATGACTCCAAAACAACACTTCCTTCTGCATGCGCCATAAAAGTATTAGTAAGTAATGATAATAAAAATAGTATTCTCTTCAATTGACTCTCCCTTACAACAGTAGACCTAACAATTTACTACTCCTTATTTTCTTACCATACTACACACTCACATTAAAAGCTTGATTCAAAATTAAGAGCAATCGAATAATCTTGACCAAGACCTTTAGTGTTAAGTGATGCATCAGCATTGAGTGAAAAAAACCATGTATTTCTATCTGTTTTATGCTTAAATATAAATGCTCCAAAAATTTTACTTTGTTGTGCAACAGGTTGTTTTACTTTAGGAATATCAAGCTCGGCAATTGTTTTGTGCGAAGCGCTTATTGTTGAAATGCGAGCTTTATTCTGCAACCAAAAATCTGTTCCCAAGTTAAATCCAAAAATCTCACCTTTGTAGTACATTCCACTCGACCAACGGAAAATAACACCAGGAATAATACGTGTGTCAAATGCACGTAAAAACAATCGAGAAATGGCTTGTTCTTTGAGAAATTGTACATTTTCTGCTGCTAAATCAAGATCCTCAAAATTATGGTTTCCAAAACCAGCTTCATCAATTTTATTTATGTAAAATCGCTTCTCTCGTGCAGGAATAAATAATTCTAAAGAAATTCGGTTAGCAAGCTTTATTTTTTCGGCAAAAGATGTATTCATATACGCACTCAGCGGCGTTTTACCTCTCATGTATACACCAAGCCCAAGATGTCCATTGTTACCCAGAGGCACATCAATCAAATCAGCTGCAACTCTATCAAAAGCGTCCAAAAGAAAATCCTTTAAAATCCTAATCGCTTCTTGCTCAGATTCTATGCCAGGATTTTCTATGGCATTGAAAATGGGTTCCAACTCAAATGTTGGTAATGTTGATGGCTTAGCAAATAATGAACCCAAAAATCCTCCACCCCATGTAAATGCAGTTGGAATTGTTGCAAGCCCTCCACATCGCAAAGTAAATGAAGGTCGTTTTAATACGGTACCATCGACCTCAATCCGCGTATCGCCAAGTCCTATTTTATCACTAACAAAATGCGCTTTTCTAAATCTTTTTTCTTCTTCCGGTTCAAGAACCCCTAACTCTCTGGCTACAGCATCCTGCTCCTTCTTTGTCAAAGAAAAATTACTTTCAAGATAATAAAGAGGCATCATAATGCGTAATGTGACATTTCTCCAGCGCTTCATACAGTGAAGCATAAATCCTACTTGTCGCTCCTCCACCGTCATGTTTCTAAAAAGAGAAAAGATTTTATCAATATCTATATCAATACCGGGAGATAATTCATTTGCTCTTTGAATGGTGTCTTCAAGCTTGCTAATCAATGAATTTTGAGTAAGTGCAAGCCATGATTCTAATTTATCGCTACCTCTGGTGAAATTGGATCGCGTTGTTTTACGTGCAAACGCACTCGTGCCAATAACCCATTTACCAGGAAACTCTGCACGATCTGGTTCGAATATTGGCTGATCGAGCAAACTTCTTTTATTAAGAATGTTAGTATGTAAAAAAAGAGGTTCCTGCAAAATTGCAGGCACCCCCAAGAGATTAAGAATCACCATAATATCTACCGGATTTATCGCTCGGGATATATGATCCATACCGGTAGTATCAAGATATTCATTCATAAATTGATAATCATCTTCTTCATCAAAAGAAACACTTTCAAAATCAAAATCTCTGGTATCAACCGATAGCTGATCATCAGCTGAAATTACTTGTGTATTTTGATTTGGTAGGATAACGGAATGAACGCTACACAACACAAAAATAGAACATAGTATTTGTAATAGATAAAACATCATAATTTTTTACATTTCTTTGATTAAATTTCAGATTTTTTAAAAACAACAGATAAATCATGCCATTATATCGATGGTTATAGTAACAATTATTACAAAATTCTCTGAAAAATGATACTATCGCAACCCCAGCTCTGTAAACTACGCCTTAAACCCATTTCCAGTTCCTTCCAATGGGCACCCAATACGGAACAAAGTGAGTATTGGGTTTTAAATGTGCTTTTTTGTCAACATTGTGCTTGTGAAAAAACAAAAAAGTGAGTTACAATAGAAAAAGAAGATAATACAAAAAACATTATGAATAAAGGGTCACCATGGACGGAATCTTTTATGCAAAAGCGGCGGCATTTCTTGGTGCGGCAATAACAATGGGCTTTGGAAGTCTTGGCCCAGCAATTGGTCAAGGGATCATTGGCATGAAAGCCTGTGAAAATATTGGCAAATATCCAGAAAGTGCAGATAAAATTCGCACAACAATGGTTCTCGCCTTAGTCGTTGTAGAATCCTCTTCAATATACTGCCTTCTGATTTCTGGCGCATTAGTGATCTTTGGAAGTCGCATTGGATAATCTCCATGAATATAAATGCAACAATTCTTGTCCAAGCATTCAACTTTTTTGTCGTATATTGGATGTTGCGACTATTTCTTTTTAAGCCAGTTGTTGCAATCATTGAGCATGAAAAAGCTCAAGAAAATGCCATGCTTGATATTATCGATCAGCAGAAAAAAAGTCTTGAAATTCAAGAAAAAGAACGGCAAAGACACTGGTACATCTGTCAAGAATATTTTCACTTACATAAACCATACCTCTCTCAACAAATCCCTTCCTTTTCAGATGCAGCAGAAAATGATACTGAAAATAGCAGCGCGTTATCTGACGATGCTATAACCACTATCATTACCAACGTTCGCAACGTTTTGGAGGAAAAAATAAAGCATGTTCATTAATCAAGACACTGTTGCAATTGCTTTTAAGCTGATTAATTTTTTCACTCTGATAGGCCTTTCTTTTTTTCTTTTTAAAAAATACATCAAATCTGATCTTCTTATTCTTATAGCAAAAAGGAAAGCTGCGCAAGAATGCCTGTTTACACAACAAGCATCTCTCGAAAAACAGCAACTCGATCTCGACGCCCTTTTAAAAGAAGAATCAGTACTCTGCCAAAACTTTAGATCAAATATTGATGAATGGAAAAAAGTTGTTACTCTTGAGCAAGATCTTGCCAAGAAGGAATATGACACCGCTCTCGCTGCACACAAAAAACGTAACGCAACAATTGCTCTACACCAAGAAAACCAGCGCATACAAACCATAGTTTCAGACGCCGTTATAACAGACTTGCAACAATCTCTTTCTCAACACTTTAAAGATGAGAAAAAGAGTACCGATTATCTTAATTCAATCTTACACTTTATGGATGAGAGAATATCGTGAACAGCACACCTATTGATAAAATTGTTGCAAAAAAATATGCGCAAGCTTTTATGGATGTTTTTCCTAAATCTTTTGCTTTTAGCGATGTAAAGAAAATAGAAATAGCACAAAAGTTTTTACAAACACATAAGCGCACACTGTTTTTTTTACAACTACCACAATTTGATCAAGAAAGAAGAAAATCAATGGTTGCAGATCTTATTGATTATTTTTCACTTCCCCATGCTTTTGCAGCAATTATTCTGCTTGTTGTTGAACACGGCCGTTCTTATTATATTCCCGATGTACTATTATGGATTACACAATTATATAAAGAACACATAAACAGCATTGAGTTCTCTATTCAATGCGCTCAAAATCTTGATGAAAAACACGTTGAATCTATTAAACAATTTCTTGGGCGTTTACTTACTAAAAACATTATAGGCATACCATCTGTAGATACATCACTCATTGCAGGCCTTCGTTTACAAAGTAGTGATTATCTATGGGAATACTCAATACGCAAGCAAATTAAAGCCTTGCAAACATTGAAATGATAAAAGGCAAAAAATATGAAAAATACTGATCTTATATCACTTTTTGAACGATCATTGCGTGATTTACCAGAAGAACAACTCGAAGAAATTGGTACCGTTATTCGTGTTGGTGATAACATTTGTATGGTATATGGTTTATCAAACGCTATGCTCGGGGAAGTCATTAATTTTGAAGGCGGAAATAGCGGAGTTGTGTTTCAATTAAACGAAAACTCTGTTGCTATCTTTTTAATTGATAGGTCAATTCCTGTTGCAGAACTTGAAACGGCAAAACGATCACACTCTGTGTTTAAAACTCCTGTTGGCATGGGGCTACTTGGTCGTATTATCAGTGCTGAAGGAACACCTCGTGACGGAGCTGGAGAACTGAATATCACAGAATTTCGTCCTATAGAAACCAACATTCCTGGAATTATGGAACGATCCCCTGTAAATGAATCACTCGAAACGGGTATTTTAGCGATTGATGTATTAGTTCCGATTGGAAAAGGACAACGGGAATTGGTTGTTGGCAACAGAAACACCGGTAAATCATCAATCGTCATCGATACACTTTTACACCAAAAAGGTAAAAATGTTCTGTGTATTTATGTCTCCATTGGACAACGTCAAGCAAATTTAGCTCGTCTTGTTTCATTATTGGAACAAAATGGAGCACTTGAATATTCAGTTATTGTGAGTGCCGATTCTGGTGATGCAGTGCTGAGCCAATATCTTGCTCCCTATGTTGGATGTACCATTGCTGAATATTTCCGCGATCAAGGCAAAGATGTGCTCATTGTGTACGATGACCTGAGCAACCACGCTATAGCGTTTCGCGAAATGTCATTACTCTTAAGAAGACCACCAGGACGAGAAGCATATCCAGGAGACGTTTTTTATCTTCACTCCCGTTTACTTGAACGTGCAGGAAAACTTGCAAAAGGTGGATCCATCACAGCGTTGCCAATTGTACAAATTCAAGGTGATGATATTACAGCATATATTCCTACAAATCTTATTTCTATTACTGATGGACAAATATTCTTAGATACAAAACTATTTAATCAGGGAGTTCGACCTGCGGTAAATGCTGAACTTTCAGTATCGCGTGTTGGTGGTGCTGCCCAAACAAAAGCGGTTAAAAAAATGACCCGCGCATTGCGATTAGAATTGGCACAATATCAGGAACTGCTCGCATTTGCACAATTTGGTGCTGAGCTTGATGAAGTATCACATCGCCAACTTGAGCGAGGACGACGCGCAATTGAATTACTCAAACAACCACAATACGTAACGTATTCATTTGTTGACCAAGCACTGATGCTTTTATTATTAAAAGAAGGTTTTCTTGATAGCATAGCACTTAATCAAGTCAATCCTTTTGCGCTGCAATGTGTAAGTTATCTAAAATCTGTTCATCCTGCAGTGTATAAAGCCATTGAAGACACAAAAGATATATCAGATGATATACACAAACAAGTTCACGCTATCGCAACGGAATTCGTTAAGCTTTTTATCCCAATAAATAGCTAATTCTTATGCTTTTTTGAAATTTGTTGCTATAATAAGCACCATAACGTGCCCCCTTCGACAAGCTCAGGATAAACTCCGCTCATTGAGCTAGGGCACTTGATTGATGAAATATTGAAATTTATGTGCCCGTAGCTCAGTTGGATAGAGCAACGGATTTCTAATCCGTAGGTCGCAGGTTCGAATCCTGCCGGGCATACCATAGTGCCATGATAAAATTTATTATTAAACACCCAATCTAGTTTACTCCCGAACCACGTTAAAGAATGTTCAACGTTAATTTTTTTGCTCAACAAATCTAGAGAAAAGGCTCCTGTTGAATATAACTCAAAAGCTTTCTGTACAATTCGCGACTCATATTCATCAACAATTACCGTTGACTTATCATCTATAGTAATATTTTTATATCCATAAGGTGCTCTGTTATTCCACTCACCGCGCTGCCATTTCTGTTCAATCGCCCGCTTTACGTTATCACTAATGGCATCAGAATAATACTTTGCAAGGCCAAGACTAATACCAAAATGGAATTTTTCTGCAGCAGAAATTTTACTATTAAGGATTTGACCATCTGAGGTAAAATGCAATTCTATTTCATCACGTAACGCTTTGTCATAAAGAAAAGAAACACGTTTATCGAACATGTTGCGCGTGAGGCGATCTACTTTATCGCAACAAATGGCGACTTTTTCTTTTTGTTCAATAATAAAATTAAAAATAACATCAAATGCTGAACGATCATCTTTGTAAGCACTTTCATCAAAGCTAAAGCTTTTGATAACAGAAAAGCCCTTGTTTTGGCAGTAATTTTCCAACCGTGCAACCTGTGCTGGCAGGGATAACCCAGCCTCTTTCTGTTCTTCGGTGCTCACCCGTGCAATGATAATCGCTTTCATGAAATTTTTCCTTTATTGAACTTGATCGCCTTGAACTCTTGAATGCATTTGCGTATTTCTTTAAATGGATTATGTGCAGCAGGCAAAGTGATATTTTTTGTATCAGCAATAAGACGATACCACGATTGTGGTTTGTTTTTCCCAATTATTGCTTTAAGCTCTCGCAACGGAGCTGCTTCCAATGCTCTTTTAAACCCCAACAATGCCATTGCCTGCTTTGGTGTTATATTAGGATTATCAAAGCTTAATTGTGCAAGAAAGCTTTTATCATCACCAGCTTTAAAATTCAAAAGAGGCGAACGATTCCGTTCAAGCTCACTGATGTAGTGCAGCAACACTTTCTTTGCTATAGCAGGCTTAAAGAGCTTCTTAAAGGTAAGATCCGCGCTAACCTTCAGCACTTTAAATAGCGTTTTAATTTTTGCACGTTTATTCAAGCGAACTTCCATACGCAAGAATTCCAATTTGTGCTGCTTTTCAAATGTCTTAAAAAGACCCTGTTGAAGCTCGTTATCTTTTTCAATTGCACGCTTACTGCTCTGCTTTGCCTTTTCAAGATCTTTAATTTTATCATAGAAAACAACTTCATATGAATTGCAATGCCATTTATAACTATGCCCTTCATTGCGATAATCAGTTTGATTAGTATCAAGGGAAAATCGCACATTAGCTTCTTTGATTTTGTTGATGTAATGATATGGAGTTGAACCATCAGTTAAAGGAATGTTTTTAGAATAATGGATTGCTAAAACAGGTACATCTGCAAGGTTTTCTGGTTTTACCATAACACCCATGGTTGCCAGCACAGCAACAAGCTTATGGTTTATGGTTGCAAAGTCTTTATATTGTAATTCATTAAAATTATTACCATAAAGCAGCTTGGGTAATGAAAGTTCTATTTTTAACAACAGTTCAACAACCCCTTGCACACCTCTGCAGTATGCCAGCGTAAGATGGGGTTTGTATATCCCCTTTAAGAGTTCTTTTTTGGTGGCATTCTGTTTGGATGTAATAGCGCTATAATGCATGCGCGCTTCTTTACCCTGGTCTGTTAACAAGGCCCAATGAGCAGCGGGTCTAAATTTATCAGGTTTACTGATCTGATACATGTCGGGTGGTAAGGTCAAAACTATGGTGTCTATCATGATACAGCATTTCCCTGATGAAGTTGATTCTATTGCATGTAAAAATACGAGCAGATAGCCGCAAATACAAGTCTAGTCGTAGATTATTGTATTTGTTCTAAAATCCCATCTTCATTTAAGCTCATATTTTGCATGTGGATATAGCAGAGATTTTTATCAGCATCAAAACCAAAAATAATAGCTTCATTAATAACATGGAGAGTTACGGTGTTTGAAAAAAATACAAGTGAAGTATTTCTTTTATCAGCATAAAGTTTAAAATTAATTTTCTCGTCAGGTAAATGATAATAACCTTCTTGATATTTTTCTAGATAAGTCTCAAATAATGGAAAGCCAATTCTTTGGGTAACATTATGATCTAATAACATATTGGCATATTCAACATTGCCACCAAATGGCATAAAAAGAACAGTAAGGTCATATATAGCTCCTATTGGATTGTATAAAGTGGCTTCTACAAAAGAATTTTCTTTCCCATAAGCATTCCAATAGCAAACTCCACTTGAATGTTCTTTTTGTTCAAATATAATTCTAATTTTAACGTGATAGTCCGATTCATTGTAAATTTTTCTAGTATCCGATAAAATATTTTTTAATTTTAACATATTTTTAAACTTTATATTTTTAGCTTACCAACCTTTTGGCTTAAAATTTGCATGATAAATCGTTCGCAATAAGCCTTCTTTTCTCGGCATATCGAATCTAAATTGCCAATTGCCGACTTCAATCATGCTGTTATATTCTACGCCTTTTAATATAGCTTGTTTTACAGCAGCTTCAAAGCTAACAAGCAATGTTTGACTACTGACAGGTGTAACATATGTAACATCAAGGTGTTTTGTAAGATAATCTTTCATATGTTTTGTTGCGTTAGGAGCAACCCAAAACTTTTCTTTCCCTATCGTAAGTTCAAAAGATTTAGGGATTTTTGTTCCTAAATACATTTTATCTGTTGGATTGATGTTTTTCCATACTGTTTCAGTTACTTTTTCAACAATGTTTTTTACATTTGATGTTGAGTTAATTTGTCCAGATGATTGAAGCTTATTCGACTGTGCAGCAGCTTTGAACAATAACCCTTCTGGTGTTGCAAAGTATTCTTGTGGATTGCGTAAGGAATTATTTTGAACAAAACTGATACTTTTTTGTTTAATGGTATTACAAAACTTCCCTAATCCACCTAATAATTTACTTTGAGTTTTATATCCCACAAAAAGAGCTGTACCGCTTTTAATAGCATCGCGTAATGTTATTTCTTTGTTATTGATTGCATTAATAACGTTATGTAACGGTTCAACGTATTTATTCCATTTATCTTTTGCTTGAGTAGTATCCGTTAATGCTGTCACGCCAATCTCTGCAACGTTATAAAGGACTTTGGATACCTGAAAAGCAAGGATTTGCTTGCCTGCAATAATATTTATAGTTGCTTCAATAGGATTAGTTAGAATGTCTGCTACAGCAGAATATGCACCAATTGCAGCACCTTCTGCAATTGCTTGGCCGTAATCAAACAAGGTCCAACAAAGATCACCAATCTGCATTGCCTTATTGGTATCCCCTTCATGATTATAATCAACCATTGCTACCGTAAAATCGATCAATGCTTCTTGATGATCATATAAAACTGATGTAGCTGACAAACTATCAATGCGATCAAGAAGATGCAAAGATTCTTGATGAAGAGCTTGGTGCAATTGATGACCATAGCATTGAGCAAAAGATGTTGTATTATACCCATGTTTATCCAAGAGATATGTAACATTGCTGTTAAGATTGTATGATTTACTTGCATACTGCAGAGCATAATCACCTTTAGTCATATCCTTGAAAGCATCTACTCGCTTATCAATGGCATGTGATAAAGAAGGAATATGTGGGCGATATATATCACCTAAGTCCTTATATTCAGCTTTATGCGCAGGAAAAGTTTCAAAAGAATGTTCATAGATAACCGGAGTTACTCGTGGGTAAGATCCATCTAATAAAGGAAAGGAATTGTTGTCATTTAAAACATTATTATGAGGCGAATGAGAGGTTTTAATGGTATTTAACTGGCCATATAAATAATGAATGCGTTTTTGCAGTCCAGGACAATAAGTGCCTTTAATTATGCGATGAGCTTTTTGTATAATATTAAGATTTTTTAATTCAGTATGGAGTTGCTGTATGGTGCATTTATAACTTGAATATGTTTGTGCAAATTTTACGAATTCATCAAACATATAGAGAGAACGTTGTTGTAATACCTCTTTTTCTGTGTATCCATGGGCAATAAAATGATCATGAAAATTCTGAGCATTGTATTTATTAAAATGATGGGAATATGCAGAACCAGTTCGAGTACTATTCCATGTATCATGGTTAAAATAATCATGATGATAAGATTTAGGTTCTTTAAAACTCTTATTGTTTCCTTGATTTTCCCAACGCATGGTTGTCTTTATAGAATAAGATTCTCCATAAATAGGCAAGGATAAAGCAGAAAAGAAGAGTATAAAAGCATGGAATAGAACATTCATTTTTTTGCTCTCGTGTTTTTTATAGAAATTAGAACTAGTTTAAAAAAAATTGAGAGTTTTGAATATAGTAAGCTTGCAAATACAAGTCCCGCTGTGCGGCCTTACTGGGAAAATTGCACATTGTCGCCTATACATAATTTTTCTTCTCTATTAAACTATATAAAGCAAAAACATTTTAGTAACATCACAAAATCCAAGAGTGCTTTTATGAAAAGAAAAATAATACTTTTATCTTTAGAGCCCATCCCTAAACTAGAAAAAAGCCTTTAGAAAAAGTAAAATCTCCTTAAGAAACAACCGAAAATTGATTCAAAAGGAGATTTACACATGTGCCATACTAAAAATTGTTATGAAATTTGCATAAACAAAGCGTTT
>DATEAY010000073.1 GCA_035288105.1 Candidatus Babeliales bacterium | reverse complement strand
TTGTTTGCAAAATTCATCTATTTCATAGAAAATTGTAATCAATAGCATAGCTTTCATTTCCTTTTTTGATTGATCTCATTTTAGAAAATGTTATCTATGCTATTGATTTTGTAAATCCTTATGTCGAATTCGCGTTAATTATTCAAAGCAACAATTCTTTCCCATGTTGATTCGTGCTGTTTTTTCATTAATTCTAACTGCTCACAAATAGTCTTAATCTCTAAGGATGATACATCAGGTGATTTTACGTCAGAATTTTCGTAAGCTGGCCACAACGATTTTTTCACTGGGTTTTTAAGGAAATCATCTGGTGTGCCAAAAAAGATAGATTTGTTTTCAGATGTTGACTGAGATTGTTTGGTAATAATTGGTTGTTTAGTGTCTCTTAAAATATGTATGAATGGTTTAACATCTTGTACTTCAGGAATTTTATTCAATTGAGGAATTACGATTTCAGCTATGGCATGACCTTCTTTAGATGAGAGTTTACTTAGTATCCTATCAATTTGTTGTGCTTGTTTTTCTGGTAGGAAATCTCGTACTTCATTAAGTTCTTGTAGTTCATTGTAACATTTTTGTTGTGCTTTTTGTTTTTCGCATTCTTCTGCTTGTTTTTCCATTCTCTGTTTTGCTTGATAAGCAGCGTAATTACCCGGTTGCATAAAATATTGTGGTTGGTGGGAGTAAACTGGTGGTACAGGGTAATTGATTATCATGTTTCCATAGTTTATGAGTGATCCTGAATTGAAGATTGGCCCATTATGTGTAAGTTTGCCAAAATTTACTACTTGTCCCTGATTGAAAAAAGAATGTGGATGCCCTTGATTAGAAGAAGAGTGTGATTGTCTAGGTATTCTATCCATTGCATTCGTTTGAGACACTATAACAGTAGCGAGGATCAGTAAGATGATTTGTTTTATAGTCATAGCCTGTTCCTTTTTAGGTTAAAAATTTGATAATTATTACATATATATTATTGTTATTTCTAATAATAACACAAATAGAAAATGTGTCAAATAAGCCAATGGATGGCAGGAATCATCGTTAGAAATAAGAAAGTAGCCAACCGTTACCTTTTTTTACAGCAATGGGTGGCTACTTTGGTTGATCTGAATTGATTTTTACTTGCTTACAGAAGCATTTTCGGCGAGTGCAGGGAGGATTTGCAGAGCTTCTTTTGTTTTGAGTAGTTCTATGAAACGTTCTTTGAGGTCTTTTGTTTCCGTTCTTTCACAGCGATTACATACGCCTTCTTTTCCTTGCTCCAGTGTTACAAGGTGGTCAGCCAGACTTATAAGGCAAATGGCTGTAGCATGTGTTGCTTGTTCAAAAATTGGACAGGTTTTACAGGAGCCATTCTTTTGGCACTCTGTTAATGCTTCCATAAAATATTGTTCTATTTCATCTGCTCGTACAAATAATGGCAATCTTTCTTTTGCAACTTTTCCCGTACATTGAGGCTTTGATGTTTCAGCTTTGATGGGAAATACTAAAAGTAAAAATGAAAGTAGATATGGTTTTTGTAGTGTCATGAAAAACTCCTTTTTTTTGGGATAAAATAATTATTCTTTTCTGACTTACGTTGAGCTAAGGCTAGAGAGACAATTATTTATTGATATTTTCACTGACTGCTTTGTCCCTTATGGGACAGCATAGTAATCTAATTTTTGGTTCCTTTACAAATACAACAGCGTTGGATCCCTCTTTGTAAGGATGAAAATATTCTCTCGTAAAAACTGAACATGGAGGAGATGGATATTCACGTTGATTAGTAAAGATAAATGGCCTTTTTTCTTGCGAGTAGAAGGCGCCATGACAAGCGAAATGTACGACAAAAAAAGGCAATGAAATTAAAATATTTTTTATTAACATAGGTAACCCATTTTTTACCAATCATATGACATGCCAAAATGAATTTCAGATGCAGATTCACTTCTGTTAGGGAATAATTTATTTTTACGCGGATCTATTTTGAATCCCCAATCGATATTCACCGGCATTGGTTGTAACAATCTAATACCAACACCAATTGAATGTCTATAGTCAAAATTATTACCTGTTACAAATTTTTTATCGGCATTGGTAACATAGGGGTTATCAAAACCGGTTCCACCATCATAAAACACAACAGCTTTCATGTTCATATCGGCGGTGATTGGTGCAACAAGTTCGGCATTCCAGAAGAATGCTTTTGCACCACCAATGGTATCGCCCAGGAATTGTGGACCTATTTGTCCAAACAAGAAGCCACGAACACTTGTTTGTCCACCAATATGGAATAGATCTCCAAAAGGTACAGTTCTATTTTTAAATGGTGCAGAGATGCCAAAATAACCATGTATTCTGAATATAAGATCATATTCTGCAATAAGTGGTGTAAACCAACTTGCATCAAGCTCTATTTTGTAAAAACCAATGTTGTTACCAAAGGTAGGGATCGCAAATTTTGTAGCGAATTTCCATCTATGTCCATACATGGTGTGAATAGGATGATTACGCGTATCTTGTTCCATTTTGGTTGAAACAAATGCAAATGTTCCCGGTCTAAATTCTTGATCTAAAATGTGCTGATATTGTGCTCTTTCTAGTGGGTTTTCAAGAAGGGCAATTGCAGGTCGATCATACTTAATATCTTCAACACCAGAACTGAAAAGAATGTTAACGTCATGGAATAGTTGATTTTTTGATTGTGTAATGCAACCAAATGTAATTGATCCACCGGTAAGCTTTTGGTGCACTGTTTTGACATGTCTGAGCTCATCATACACTGGTCGTCTATGGTAAATGTCAAACGCACCTAACAGTGGTTTATCAAAAAGCCATGGTTGAGCAACATGAAGCATCGCAGTTTGTTCGTCTTTTGAGTAGGTGGTGCTTAAATTTAAGTGAACACCGCTTCCAAAAAGATTGGTATCAGATAACTCTGCCTTTACTGACATACCGGAAATAGGTGATTGCCAATCGGCTCCTGAACCACCAAAACCTAGCTGCGCACCAAAGTGACCTGTTTTTGTTTCTTTTAAAATCAAATCAAGATCGGCTTCTTCTTTATTAAGACGACGAATTTTCCAGTTAACACCTTCTCGTGGATCAAAATAACCGAGGGAAGCAACATTACGTTTGGAAGCGTTCATTCTGTTTTGGGTAAGCAATTCTCCTTCATCAAGAAGAATTTTACGCCTAATAATTTTATCACGTGTTTTTGTGTTACCACGAATATTAATCTTATTCAGATATACTTGATCTCCAAGTTCAGAAAAGAATGAAAGTGAAACTGTTTTTTCGTCTTCATTCGGTTGTATTGATGGTTCTATGTGTGCAAAAATATATCCATAATCGCCCCAAATAAGTTCAAGTCGTTTTATGGAGTTTGTAATGCCATCGCGAGAATAATACATGCCAGGACGAATTGGTAACATCGCAAGAAGATATTGTTCAGGAACAGTGTCTGTGCCAGGAGCGCTAATTTTATCAATGACGTACCTGTCACCTTCTTCTATTTCAAAAGTAAGAATTATATTTTGTGTTTCGGGATCAATATCAATATCGATATTCACAACTTTGGCATGGAGAAAACCACTATTTTGATAGTATTGTTCTATAAAGTGTTTATCTCCTTCAAGACGGTCGGGATGATAATTACCTGATTTGTCCAAAAAGCCCAAAAGCCAATCTTCTTTAGTCAGTGCAACTGCGCGCAAGTCTTTGCTGCTAATTGATTTGTTGCCAATAAAGTGTATTTGTTTGACCGTTGCAGCTATTCCTTCGTGAACTGTTAATACTGCAGTGCCGCGATTGTTATCATCAATTAATAATTCTGTGTCGATTTCTGTTTGATGGTACCCTTTTTCGAGGTATATATCTTTGATTTTGTTTGCGATTATTTTTAGTTCTTCAGGATCGACTGATGTTATATCTTCAAGATTGATTTTTTTTCCAATTTCTTTTTCAGATACTTTTTTGTTGCCAACAGTTTTCAGTTCCTTGAGTGGATATTTTTCTTCAACAAAAACATGAAGATTTATGTAGTTATTGTCAATCACTTCACCCATAACTTTTACGGTACGGAATTTTTTGAGATTATAGTAAAGATTACGAATGAGTGTTCCGGTTTTTCGCGGGTCGAATATTTCACCAATTTTATAGGGGATATGGTTGATAATGGCGTCTTTTGATGTTGAGATATTGCCATGTATTTTTATGGCATTGATGCGTCGCGTTTTGCTTACTGATTGTTGCTGTGCAGTGCCATCGTCATTTTCTTCATCATCGTCTTGTTCATCTTGTTCGAAATCTTGCCCATCTTCATTGTGTTCTTTATCATAGGGCTGCACCTCCTGAATATCGATAGAGGTGTTAGAATCTATTACTTGTTGTGATTGAGTGATACCGCTTAATAGAAGGAGAAAGAGTACGGTAACACAGTGATTTCGATTTCCTTTTTTTACTTTTTCAGTCATAGGTGATCCCGCTGCCCGACGTTGCTTTGATTTGATACAATAATTATGAAGAATTAATGAAACCATACTACTCATTTTTTAATTTTTTGCTAGGGCAGTTCATTTATTTGCGATATTACCGCGAGTGGGGGCGTATTTAGTGTGCTTAAAAAATGGAAAAAAATGTGGTACAGTAAGGAAAAGTAAGTACAAGACATAAATTTTGATTCACACAGCACTCCTACAAAAGATTTCTGGGGTCCCCGTGTGAAATGAAATAAAACATGGGGTTAAAGATTCTATGCAATTCATGAATACTCTCACTGGAAGAAAAGAAGAGTTAATCAAAGGCAAGACGGTGAAGATGTATGTTTGTGGCGTTACTCCGTATGACAATGCACATGTTGGACATGGTAGATGTTATGTTTCCTTTGATTTATTAAAGAGATTTCTTTCATTCTCTGGTCTTGATGTAACGTATTGCAGAAATTTTACCGATATTGATGATAAAACAATGAATCGTGCGGAAAAAGAGTTTGGCGATCGCTTGCGCTATCACGAAATAGCAGATCGCTACATTAATAATTTTCACGAAGATATTACAAAACTTAATTGCTTGTCTCCTGAGTGTGAACCACGTGTAACGGAAAATATTCCTCAAATTATAGAATTTATACAAGAGCTTATTGCTAAAGGTTGTGCATACCAGGCTGGCAATGACGTTTATTTTCGTATCGAAACGTTTCCAGGGTACGGCAAGTTGTCAAAGCAAAAAATAGAAGATTTGCATGCCGGTGCACGTGTTGATGTGCGTGAACAAAAAGAAAATCCTCTTGATTTTGCATTATGGAAGGGTGAACCCGAAGGTGAATTTTGGCCAAGTCCGTGGGGCTATGGTCGTCCAGGATGGCACATTGAATGTTCGGTATTAGCACGTATTAATTTGGGAGAGCATATCGATATTCATGGAGGAGGTCTTGATCTTATCTTTCCTCATCATGAAAATGAAATTGCTCAATCGGAAAGTTTATTTGGTGCGCCGTTTTCACGCCTTTGGATGCACAATGGTATGATCAATATTAACAAAGAAAAAATGTCCAAATCATTGGGCAACTTTTTCTTTTTGCGCGATCTTTACAAACATTTTGATCCAATGGTTATTCGCTATTTCTTTTTAACTCATCATTATCGTATGCCGGTTGAATTTAGTTTTGATGCATTGGCAACTGCGCAAAAAAGTTATGAACGATTAATTCGTTTATGCGATGTAGATTGTTCAGATATTGACGTATCAGCGTATCATTCTGATGTAATCGATCGTATGGTAGGTTTTTTGCAAGATGACCTCAATACACCGGGGTTACTCGGAGTTGTTTTTGAACATATTGCTGATATTGCACACAATAAAAATGAATTAGCCGCAGTAAAAAATATATTGATGAATGTGTTTGGGTTAACGTTACAGCCATTGTCTGCACAAAAAGTAGAATTAACACCTGAGATTCAAGCGCTGATTGATGCCCGCAATAAAGCTCGTCGAGAAAAAGATTGGGCGCGATCTGATGAGTTGCGTGATCAATTGAAAGAGTTGGGTGTTGATGTGCATGATGAAAAATTGTAATTGATGATTATTTGGGTTCGCGTGAAGGCGAACCCATTTTTTTTAATGTCCAAATGCAGCATTCATTTTTTCTTGAAACGTTTCTTTGCTCATGTACCCAGTTTCTTTTCCTTTTACAACACCATCTTTGATGAATACAAAAGTAGGAACAGAAGTAACTCCATATTCTTTAATTGATATTTCGCGTGCTTCATCAACATTGAGTTTGGCAAATTTATATTGATTGCCAAACTCCTTTTCCAATTCTTCCATCATAGGAGCCATTTGTTGGCACGGTCCACACCATGTAGCATATATGTCTAAGATAATTGGTTTATTGGATTGTTTGATTTCTGATTCATGATTTTCTGAAGTAATTGATACAGCCATTTTTTTGATCCTTATAGGTAAAATATATATAAATTATAAAGTTTATTTGACTCACAACCCCACAAATATTTCTTTATAGGGGTCCCCATGCGTAGAGAAACTAGCATCGGGTTACAAAAAATATAATAACGTGTAATTGTTGTGATAACAAGTAACAAAGAATTGAAGATACAGCTAATTCTGTTATGCTTTCATGGTGAAAGAATGATTATTGATACAGGTTTTTTAACAAATTTTTTTTATAGGATTAGTATGCAAAAAAAATTATTATCTCTTTTGATTGCTGCTAGTTGCAGTATGGTTTATGCCGATGAATTCAGTACCTCTGAGAAAATAGAGCAAGTCAGAAGAGAATTGGCGTGGCTACAACAACAACAAAAAAATGAGCACATTGCACAATATGCTAGAGAAAGAAAAGCTGCATTTGAAGCTGCACTTGTTATGGAGCTTTCTGGAACAGCCGATGCTCTCAAGAAAGAATATGATAAAGATAAAAAAGCCAGTGAAGATGAAGAAGCGCAAGAAAAATTAAAAGTTTATGATGGTGGTTGGACTGGTGGTCCGACCGTTGCTTCTGTAACAGGACGTGCTTATGAAGAACTCAGTACTACTAAAAAGCACAAAGATAAAATTAATGCGGATTATCATAAGCTCGTTAATGATAATAAAAATAGGGTGATCTCTGGGATAAAAAATGAATTAGAGCACAAGTATTATGTAACGATGTCAGTGTATCTTAGAGGATTGCAAGAATGTAGCGGGGATGTTAATTGTCTTCGCAGAAAAGGTATAAGCTGGGAAGATGTAAAAAAAGATGGGTTTTTTGACGATTTCCGTGCTGAAGTTTACGGAAATGCAGTAGCAGCAGCAAAAAAAGAAGGTATTGACTTAAGTCCAGATAAAATGATTGAAGTTACACATGCAAATCAAAGTACATTGGAATTGGAGAAGAAACTTGATTCTTCGATAGCACAAGTAAAAGAAGAAGTGAATAGGATTTTAAATCCACAGCCGATTTCTACGTCTCGTATCGATTTAACAGGTGATGATAAAAATAAATCCAAAATTTTTGATACAGATTTAAAAGATGACCAAAATGATCAGGGCACTCTTTCACAATAATTACATGGTAATTGCATAAAAAAATCCCTCCGCGTTTAGCGGAGGGATTTTGTGTTTATTGTTATAATTATTGTTTTTCAACATCACATGGCGGACAACCTTTTGGTGAGCATTTTTTATCTTTGTTCTTGCTTGTGTCGCGATATGTGTAACCTTCAATGGTGAGTGTTTTGAGCGCTGATAGAGGAACAGTTGTTTCTTGTGGTCCTGCGCTATCAATTCCATCGCAATAAATGGGAGTTTTTGGATCAAGAAGGAATGCTGTTTTGGTGTTACTTTTAGTAATAACTTCCACTTCAATAAATTCTAATTTTTGGCTACGTTCTTTTTTTTGATAGATCCATATTTTATTGGGTGATGGTACACGTATTTCACTTATTTCGTCTAGATCGATATCTCTTTTCAAGAAATCAGTATTGGGATTAGCGGCGAGTTTAATTTCAAGCTGTTTTGTTTCAGTATTCATAACATGTTCAGCATGATTTTCTGGTTTGAGGGGCATAGGAACTTTTGTATATTTACCGTGAATAGAGATGTTGTCAACAACAAATTCTTGACCTTGATGTGTAGTAATTTTTCCAGAAAAATTCACTGGTTGCTTAAGATCTTTTGCAGCAGTTGAGCTAAATTGAGCGTCAATGGTGCGTGCATGGAGTAGTAGGATGAGCGTTGCGAATAGGTACATCATTTCTTATTCCTTTGGGTTGTTTCTTTTAAGCTATTTTTACTACAAGTGAGCTCTGTTATGCAAGTGTATTGTGTGCTGCATTAAAATCATTGCATAATGAATGGCAAATTGCATAGTGTATAAGCAAATCTGTTAATAAAAAAGAGAGGTATTGTATGTTTTCAAATGGTTATGAATTTGAGCAGCGAGTTTCATCATTCATGGCTGGAGTCTATGGTTGGATGAGTTGTGGATTGGCAATTACTGCAGGTGTATCGTACTATGTTGCAAGTGTTCCTGCTATTTTCACATATATTTACACTCATCCAGGAATATTAATTGGCTTATTTGTTGCTCAATTAGCTTTTGTTTTTGCGCTAACACTTTTTCTTAATCGTATGACATTTATTACTGCATTAGTACTTTTTTTACTTTATGCAACTACTCTTGGAATAACGCTATCATCAATTTTCTACGTATATACAGAGGGTTCAATTATTTCCACTTTTTTAACCGCAGCATGTATGTTTGGTGTTATGTCATTCTATGGCTATGTAACAAAAGCAGATCTTACTACGGTTGGTAACATGAGTTTTATGGTGTTGATAGGGCTTGTTATTGGAATGCTGATTAATATGTTTTTAAAAAGTGCGCAATTTGATTACATTCTCTCTGGTGTTGGTGTTGTTCTGTTTGTTCTTTTGACGGCGTATGATACGCAAAGGATAAAACAACTGGCGCGTTCTATGCTTGTTGATCAGGAGCTCATCGGGAAAGTTACCTTATTAGGGGCATTAACATTGTATCTTGATTTTATTAATCTTTTTCTTTTTCTCTTACGCTTTATGGGTAATCGTCGCCAGCAGTAAAATTATTAAGAATAAAAAATAAAGGAGTGTTTGGTATGAATCGACGCACGGTGGGGTTATTATCTGTCATGTTATCTTTGATGGTTGGTTTTGTGTGGATTGATAGACAACTCTATGCTGCACACAAAAATAATGAAAAAAAAAATATGCTGAAATCGCACAAGCGAATACAAGATGATGGCCAGGAAAATGTTATTGTTGATGATGTTGACGAAAAAGATGATGAAGAAGAAATAGCTATTGATGAATTTGATATTCAACAAAAGCAAAAAGAAGTTCGTAGTTTGGTTGAGCGTGGCGTTGAGTTTTGTGCGCGTAATCCTATGACAAAAATTTGTCATGCATTTACTCATACAAAAGAATTTATAGAAGGCGAATTGTATCTTTTTTTATTGGATACAAAAGGTGTAGTGTATGCTCACGGTGCACGGGAAGATTTATTGTGGAAAAATCTTTGGAACTATCATGACAGCTTTGGTGCTTTGGCAATACAGTCAATGATCAAAGCAGCACAAACTGGCACACATTGGTTAACCTATGAATGGGCTGGAGCAGCAAAGGTTTCTTTTGTACAACAAGTTAAAATTGATGATAAAGATTATGTTCTTGGATGTGGGTACTATCCTCATTCTAAAAAATATGCAGCTATTGGCCTTGTAAAAGGTGCAGTGAGTTTATTTAATCAGGATGTTGCCGAAGGTCGTTCAATAGATGCGGCTTTTAGTACAATGGGATATTCATTAAGTGAACGTTTTATTTTTGGTGATCTTTATTTATACGCGCTTGATTTTGATGGATTTATTCGTGCTCAGGGTGAAGAACCGGGTCTTATTGGTTTGAATGCTCTTGATCGCACTGATGTAAAAGGAAAACCAATAAATAAAGAGATTATTGCAAAGCTTAAACAAAAAGAAGAAGGCGAAGGCATATGGATTGAATACACTTCAAAAGGGGCCTTAAAATATACCTATGCTGAAAAAGTAAAAGATAAAAAAGGAAAATATTACTTTATAGCATGCGGTTACTATCCTGAAATTGATCGTGATAAAACAGTTGACTTGGTTCGTCGCGGATATCAGTACATGAAAGCGAGTGGTGTTTCTGTTGCCGCAAAAGATTTTACAGATAAAGCTGTGGGTACCTATCGTTTGGGAGATCTTTATTTATTTGTGTACGATATGAAAGGTAAGTGTATAGCACACGGTGGTAACCCTGCACTTGTTGGAGCTAATCGGTTTGATGAAAAAGACCAAGATGGTGTGTATTACATTCGGGAAATGATTGATCAAGCAAAAGTTGGTGGCGGTTGGGTTGATTCTAAATTGAAAAATTCTTTTGAATCGACGTATGTAGAAAAAATTGATATGGGAGTTGATACATATGTGATTGGTGCAGGAATGTTTCCTGTTGCCAAACCAGAAATGATGACATTGTTGGTAAAAAGCGCGGTAGGGTATTTACAAACACATTCAGATGAAGAAGCGTTTGAAAAATTTATTGCAAGAAAAGGTGAATTCATTCGTGGTGATCTTGCTGTGTTTGCGTTTGATCTGGATGGGTATTGTTATGCGTGGGGCGATGACCATGAGTTGATTTGGAAAAATCTTCTTGGTTGGAAAGATGATGAAGGCAAATTATTTGTTAAGCAGATGATAGAACAAGTGTTGCAAGGTGCAGGTCATTTTGTGTATAAGTTTAACAAAAAAATGCGTGTTGCTTATATTGAGCAGGTTGAAAAGGGAGATAAAAAATATCTTCTTGGTTCTGGTTTTTATAAATAACAGAATAGATTGGCAATAAAAAAAGGGATGCACATCGCATCCCTTTTTTTAGCTACTATGCTGCAGCTGGTGTTAACTTTGCCATTAGTTTTTTGCCAGCCAATTTTATTTTTCCCCATATGCCTGGATAACGAATATCTTCCAACAATGCGGCATCCTCTATTTCTGATAATATGCCCAAATTAACAAATTCTTGAGCCAGTTGTTGTGGATTTTGGAATATTATGCCAATGCGTTGTGCAGATGATGTAGTTTGCAAAGCATCAAAACCTCTGATATTACTTGGTTTGTCATCGATAAATATCATATTTTTATCAGGACCAAGATTTTCTTCTACATATTCGTAATATTCACGATCTGGTTTTTTACCAGGTGCATGTAAGATGTGTGCAGTTGGTTGTACGGTAAGAGTTTTATGTAACAATTCCTTATAGCTTGCAGGTGTAGTTAGCAGATCTGCAAAAATATGGAGTTGTGCGATTACTTGAGGACTACTTCCAGGATGTGCTACAAATACTGTGCCTGCAAGGCTTGTGAATTTGTCACCTAATGCTTGAGCTGCAATATCATATGATATGCGATCTTTATTAGTTGCGTAGACGATTGTGTAACCTTTTTTATCTTTGAGATAACGATATATTTTTTCTGTGCCATCAATAAAGCAACGTGATTTTTCCAATGTTTTTATCATCCATCCAACGTGTGGTGTTAAGTATGGTTTGCGCATGCCATGGTAGAGTAAGTGAAAGGTAAGGCCTCCAATGGAATTTCCTTGTTTATTGCGTAATGTTTCTCTTTTCCCATCAGTATCTTTGGTATATTCGCCGGTTAAATGTCTCAGTTGTGCAACACCACCGAGAAATAACGATTTTTCTATGAGGACTTCATCAAGGTCAGATATTAAAACAGTATTTTTTGGGGTGAGGTCGAATTCTTTTGGTAGTATACTGCTGCAGAATATGCTGAGCAGAAGAAGTAATTTATGAGCCGTTTTCATGAAAGGTCTCCATTTTTTGAATGTTTAACTTAATTATAAGTGTAATTATAATGTATACACGTTGCAAATGGCTATAGTTAGACGCTTTACTTATGTAATTTATTGATTTATCTGCAGGATATCTGCATACTAAAATAAACATTTATGCAGATAAGGTGCCGATATTATGCAGATAAAATTTAATCCCTTCTATACCATCACGCCGATAATTGCCCAGTATTTGATGCGAATTGAGGCAGTCAGAGAGAATATTGCGCATCTTCCCTTGAATGTCACCGTATTGGCATCCCTGCGTGAAACAGCACGTTTATATACCACGCATTATTCAACTATGATTGAGGGAAATCGTCTTGATACGGCACAGATTGAGGCTGTAATCAAGCATAAAGGGCATTTTCCTGGACGAGAACGGGATGAAAAGGAAGCAAAAGGGTATTACGCTGCATTGCAGTATGTTGAACAATGTGTTGCAAAAGGCAGCTCTCTTACTGAAAGTCTTATTAAGAAATTACATGCCTTTGTTATGTTGGATCAACAGAAGAATGATAATACATTGGCATATCGAGGTGGGCAAAATGTTATTCGTGATGGACGCACTGGAGCAATAGTATATCTTCCTCCTGAAGCGAAAGATGTTCCCCTGTTAATGAGTGAATTAGTGCGTTGGGTTAATGTACATAAAGAAGTACCAAGTCCCATTGTTGCAGGTATAGCACATTATCAGTTTGCAACGATTCATCCCTATTATGACGGGAATGGAAGAACAGCTCGTTTGTTGACAACATTTATTTTGCATTGTGGTGGTTATGATCTAAAAGGTTTGTATTCGTTGGAAGAATATTATGCACGTAATTTGAGTGCTTATTATGCAGCAATTAGTATTGGTCCTTCTCATAATTATTATGAGGGTAGAGCAGATGCTGATATTACTCCGTGGATAGAATATTTTGTTGGTGGTATGGCATTTGCGTTTGAGAATGTGGCAAAATATATGCAGCGTTCAGCGATGGCAGGTGAGCAAAGTCACGAAGGTTTATTGCGTACGCTTGATCCAAAAAAACGTAGAGTTCTTGAGCTGTTTCAATCATTTGCAACAGTGACAGCAGCGCAGATTGGACAGTTATTTGGATTTAAGCCACGAACAAGTGCGCAATTGTGCAAAGATTGGGTTGAGGAAGGATTTTTAACAGTGGTTGATCCTTCCAACAAAAAACGGAGCTACGCTTTATCGCCAAAGTATGAAGTTTTAGTTGCGATAAAAAAATAATAAGGAAAATGTATGCAATCTCAAGGGGCATTAGCCTTTATCAGGATGGTTATCAAGCCTTTTAGGATATATATTGCAGGGATGATGGTTATTGCTGTAACGTGGGCGCTTATACTCAACGTGCAAGCGTATATAGTCAAACTTGTTTTGAATACGGCAATGGGTGATGGTGACCAGGCTTTTTTACATCACAAGCTTGCTTACTTAATGGGATTGTACCTGTTTTCGGAATTTGTTTATCTTTCTATATTTCGTTGGTACGACTGGATTACGATTCAGCTGCGTCCCAATATTAAGAAGTATATAGCGCTTAATCTTATGGATAGAATGATGGATCATTCCCATAGTTTTTATCAGCGACAATTTGCGGGTAGCTTATCAGCTCGTGTCAATGATATAACAATTGCTATTCCTGACATTCTGCGCATTGTTATTGATCGGTTGATGGCATGCTCACTTATGTTATTGTTTGTGTTATATAACATTTCACAAATTCATATGAAATTTACCATAGCTTTAGGGTTGTGGATTGTTTTATTTCTGGGGATTTCTGTTATTTTGGTTTTCCGTAATCAGCATTTAGCGTATGACGTTGCAGATGCACGCGCAAAGGTGACTGGGTGTATTGTTGATGTGTTAACCAATATGGCTAGCGTTCGTTTTTTTGCTGCGAAGAAATTTGAAAAGGGATATTTAACCCGTTATATGGATGTTTCTGTGCAAAAAGATCAAACAAGGGATTGGTTTTTTTTAAAATTACATGCATTTCAGGCATGTTCATTTTGGATATTTCAAGCAGTTTGCTTTTGGTGGTTACTCAATGGTCTTGTGAGTAAAACCATGAGCCCAGGTGATTTTGTGTTGGTTCTTACGTTGAATTTGCACATTATTGAAAACTTTTGGAACATCGCAAAAGATATGCGAGATTTTTGGGAAAAGATGGGTAATATTGTACAAGGGCTTACGATTATTGAAAGTCCCATTGAAATTGAAGACAGTCCTCATGCTAAAAAGTTAATTGTGACTAAAGGTGAAATTGTATTTGATAATGTGCAGTTTCAATATCACGATGCAGAATCATTGTTTGAACATGAATCAGTAATCATTAAATCTGGTCAAAAAGTTGGGTTGGTTGGTTATTCTGGTAGTGGTAAATCTACTTTTGTTAATTTAATTTTGCGTCTTTTTGATGTCACAGAGGGAAGGATTACCATTGATGGTCAGGATATTAGACAAGTGACGCAAGATAGTTTGCACGAAGCTATTACAATGATCCCTCAAGATCCATCATTGTTTCACCGGTCGTTAGTAGAAAACATTGCGTATGGTCGCAGAAATGCAACGCATCACGAAATAATTGCAGCTGCAAAACGTGCATATGCACATGAATTTATTGTAACTTTGGCTCAAGGATATGACACACAAGTGGGCGAACGTGGCATACGTCTTTCCGGTGGTCAGCGTCAACGTATTGCTATTGCGCGTGCTATTTTAAAAAATGCACCGATTTTGATTCTTGATGAAGCAACAAGTCAGCTTGATTCGGTTACAGAAAGTCAGATTCAAGATAGTTTGTGGGATCTGATGCAAGGTAAAACGACATTGGTTATCGCTCATCGTCTTTCTACATTATTATACATGGATCGCATTTTAGTTTTTGATCAAGGTAGTATTGTGGAAGATGGTTCGCATGAAGAACTTCTTGCAAAAGGTGGACTCTATAAAAAGTTGTGGGAAGCTCAAATTGGTGGCTTCTTGCTTGATAATGGTGAAGATGCGGTGCATAGAGAGCATTAAATAAAAATAGGAAGTGTGTACACACTTCCTATTTTTATTTAATGCTCTCTATGCACCGCATCTTCACCATTATCAAGCAAGAAGCCAC
>DATEAY010000072.1 GCA_035288105.1 Candidatus Babeliales bacterium | reverse complement strand
GTCTTTACCTATAACCGTAGCCTTATCAATTATCCCAAACTCCATCACCGCTTCAGAGTCTGGAGTACAAACGGGACAGAATACTACTCTATATTTTTTGATAAAATCTGTAGCTTTAACTTTAGTTGGATTATCAAGAAGACGATCATATAAATAATTGATAAATTTCTCAGTTTTTTCCTCATCTAAGGTCATATCTCCATATTTTTTTATAAAGCGAGAAGCAGAGCGATATTTTTTTGTCTCTATAAAATTATGCAATTCTTTAATAAAAAGATCTTTACAAAGATCACTTTCTATTTGCTTAAACTCTCGAATAAGCTCATCTAATTCATCAAAACCAAAAGTCTGATTAAAATAACATTCCATAAAGTATTTTAGTCTCTTCATAAATATCCATAAAAATTTTTAAACTGGAAAAGCTGTTGTGATTTTAAAACCCAATACATATTGATCGTCTTTTCGCAATATCATTTTTGAACTATTTAAATCATAATAAGAGTTATTGTTAGAACCTATCCCTAAACTAAAAATTTATTAAAATAATTTATTCTCGCTCCGCTCGCCCTGAGTGTTTTTGTCCTCAAAAATGTATCGAAGGGTAATTCTAAGAATGATTAATCTTAAAAACCTCAACAATAAGAATAATATAAAACATAGAAGATTTTTATTAAACTACACCCTTCGATACATTTTTTTATCCCCAGCTCCGTTACTCTACGCCGGGGTCCCTTGACCCAATCTTCACTCCGTTTCAATTGGGTACCCATTGGAAGAAACTGGAAATGGGTTAAAAACATGGGGTAAGAAAACACTCAGAGCGAGCGGAGAAGGTAGTCAGCATTGCTGGTTAAGACATTTTTTTGAGTTTAGTGATAGGCTCTTAATAAAAGAATAAGCTTAGAGAAAATCAACATCTTTTAATTCTTTCCACCAACCTTTTAAACCATTCGCTTTCATGAAATTTTTATAATTCTGTCCATTATAGAGTTGTATATCATTTTCATCCAACCATACTGACTGACATAATTTACAAATAAAAATTTCTATATTTTTATCAATAACAATCGCTTTATATATTATCTTGGGCATTTCTACCAATTTAGAATCTTGTGTACAGATAGGACAAAAAACTACTTTATATTTCTTTTTAAAATCTGTTGCTTTAACAGTTGTAGGTCTATCTAAAAGTTTATCATACAGGTAATTAATGAATTTTTCTGTCTCATTGCAATTCATTGAAAAATCAGAATATTTATCTATAAAGTCTGATGCTAAATTATAATTTTTTGCATCTATAATCTGATTAAGCTCGATAATAAATTGGATGACTAGATTTTCAGATTCTCGAGTTTTAAACTTCATAATTTGCTTATCTAACTCATCGAAACCAAATGTTTGATTAAAATAACAATCAAAAAAATATTTTAAATGTTCCATAATAATTTCCTGGGTATCACTTTATAATTGGAAATGCGGTTAAGATTTTGAATCCAAGCTCTAATTTAGAATTTTTTTCTAAAACAATCCGTGAATATTTCAGATCGTAATAAGGATTGTTTTTGCCTTTAAATATTCCGTTTCCTATAGTATATGAATGCGAAAACTCTAAAATTAATTCATTTTTTGATTCATCACAAAGCCATATAGATATTTCTTTTGTTTGATTCCTTAGGCTTTCTTTGATAGTTTTAAGAGCTATTTTTTTATCTGAAAAAGTTGTAACAGTTTTTCCTCCTTTATCTATCGCCCTAGTAAGTAATTCATCATACGTCTGTCCAACATGCAACTCAAGCGTATGCCCTCCAGCTCTTTCCATAATGTCCAGAATATCATCACCTACGTTGCGAATTTTATGAATAATTTCTTCTGACCACTTTGCAGGGCAAACTGTACGCCTTACTTGCTGAATAATAGATTGATTGTCAGCACAAAGAACTAAATCCTTTTTAATAACATCAGCAGCTTTACCAGCTACATCAACCCCCTCTTCAACAATCAATTTACCAAAACCGGCAACCTCAACCGCATACTGCTCAGTAAAAATCGCACCACTTTCAGTAGCTTTAGTAAGTTGTTTTACAAAAGATCCACTTGCTGCACGAGTAAAGCCACCAACTGTATTAAGTGCTAACGTATCTAAAATCATAGTGGTACCTATTTCAGTACCATGCTCAAGTAAATCCTGCCACGACATAAATTTTATCTTTTGATACGTTTCTTGTGCACAGCGATTAATTGCATCTTTTTGTACTTGCGTATGCAAACAGTATTGTTGTGCTATTTTAAATACTGCATCAGAATCTTGAGATACTCGTGCCAAAGCCATTGAGTAATCTAAAGCACTTTCTTGCCCTACTGCATCCGCAAACAACAAACCTAGCTGCAAGATGCCTGTCGCCATATCTTTCCAGTGATCAAGACTTGTAATAGTAGCAAATCCTTTAGAAACGCCTTTACCAACAGCAAAAGATGCATCATAAAGAACATGCATTCCGTGTAAGAGAACTTGCGTAACCATATGACAAAAATCAGATAATTGAAATGCTACAATTGGACAGTGTTCATGTGTAGCTTGCGATGCATAATGATATACAACTGGCGCCAATACCTGAACATGATGTGCGTAAGCAAATCTACGTTCCAACTGATTCATTGTATTGCGAGATTCAGTAAGTTCCTTGTGAAGCTGATAATCAAGCTCGGTAGTAAAACCATGAGAAGAGATATTTTTTTGACTACGCGTTTTTTCTAATGCATTAAGACGATCTACCAATCGTGTATTATCAGGACAAGTCTTACGCCTTGTAGACCATTGTTGCGCAAGATGTTCCATCGCCTGTGGATTGATATGCAAATTCCCTTGTTTTGTAGCAGGTTTTTGTTGAGTGCGCAACTGCTCAATGCACCGTGCTTCAGCAAAAACAAAATCATGGAATCCTGATTTTTCACTCCACAGCCCAAAACTATACTCAAATCCAGGAATATATGCCGTTTTTTTCCTAAATTGCTTATCGCTTTTTATTTTTGCAGCACGTGAAGTTATAAATTCATTGTAGGTAGACAATGTACGAGCATATGCACAAAAATTAGGATATGCATACAGCTCATAGTTACTTAAAACTTCTTCCTCGTTTGGCGCACCAGCAAATATTCGCTGAAAATCTGCCGTAGTCAAATGAGCATAATAACCGTTACCTTTTTTATTATGATCATTCCACTGAGGCGTTCTATATGAATGAGCAGTATGAGATTGTTTATCGTCAAAAGTCAGATTAACAGAAGAACTGGGAACAGAATGTGAATGCTCGTTAGCTAACACAAACGGACTTATGATAATAGATATTAGAAAGAAAACGCCACATTTCCTCTGACAGAATTTTTTCCACACGCTTATTTTAACCAATTTATTTGAGTTCGTATCCTTCGACAAGCTCAGGACGAACGGGATTGGAACAATCACGAGAGTACTGAGCGTAGCGTTTACTACTGAGCCTGACGAAGTATCAGGACGAACGGGACTATAAAAATTTCTCTTTCCGTTCGTGGTGAGTCCGTCGAACCATACGAACGATAAAAATACAACCTTTTACGGCATACTCACGGAACGTTAGTGAAGTAGATGTATGCCTCTAGTACAACATGCGCCGTCTAAAAAACTTTACCATTTCAGACAAATAATCAGTGCGATCTGGCGATACATCAAAAAGATCTACACCACGGCGTTTAAACAATTTATTTTGTTGTTCAATACGTGCTGCTAAAAATCTTTTAACATCATTATTGCGCGTACCACGCAAATCTAATTCAACCAACTCGCCAGTTTCCAAATCTTCTACCGTAATAAATCCAACAGCAGGAATAGATTTTTCATTACCATCCAAGCAACGCACTGCTATCAAATCATACTTACGCGCTGCTTGTGCAAGATAAGTATCTAAGCCTTCATCAATAAAATCGGAAACTAGAAATACTATTGCATCACTTTTTTTGACTGAAAGAAGATGTTGTAATGCCTTTGAAATATCTGTTTTTGATTGTTTTGGTTTAAAACTGAGCATACTTTCCATAATGCGATGGATATGATGCAAACTACTTCCCGCAGGAATATATTCTTCAATTTTGTCAGAAAATAACAAAAGCCCAACATGGTCTTTACCATGCTGGGCAACTAATGCTAATACACTTGCAAGTTCAGTAATGCGATTATACTTGTTAGAAGTTCCAGAACCAAACATACTTGATTGCGAAACATCAACCGCCAAAAAAATTGTTCTACTGCGCTCTTCAATATACTGTTTTACTAACAATTTATTGTTTCGCGCTGATGCTTTCCAATCAATAAAGCGAATATCATCACCAAAATTATACTCACGGATTTGGTCAAATTCAAAACCACTTCCTTTTATTGCAGAACGGCTATCACCCACAAGCGCACCGTTCAACAAACGGCGAGTAAAAATCTCTAGCTGCTTTATCTTGCTCGCAATCTCAGGTGAAACTAAACTCTTTTTTTGAAACATAACACTTCAAATTTAAAACAAACCTTCATTTTTCAATATTTCAGGAAGCTGAATGGTTCCATCAGGCTGCTGATATGTTTCCATCAATGCTACCATAAGGCGCGGTAATGCTAATGATGAACCATTCAAGGTGTGAACAAGTTGTGTTTTACTATCTTGTTTATCTTTAAATCTGATCATGCCACGACGTGCCTGAAAATCAGTACAGTTACTTACAGAAGATATTTCTTTGTATTCATTTTGCCCGGGACACCAGACTTCAATATCGTATGTTTTTGCTGATGAAAATGACATATCTTGCGTAGCAAGAACTAAGATACGATAATGCAAACCTAATGTTTGTAGAATTTCTTCAGCACATGCAAGCATACGTTCATGTTCATTCCATGAATCTTCTGGCGCGCAAATGGATACAATTTCAACTTTTTCAAATTGACGCATTCTGATAAGTCCGCGTTCATTTGCACCGTAACCGCCACCTTCACGTCTAAAACAGCTGGTAAATGCTGTCATACGTACTGGCAACTCATCTTTCATAAGAATTTTGTCACGATACATATTGGTCAAATTAACTTCAGATGTTGGAGTCAAGAACAGGTTATCGCCAGGAACTGCAAATGCTTGATCTTTAAATTTTGGAAAATTGCCCGTAACTTCTAAGCTTTTTTCATTTAATAAAACCGAAGGAAGTACAAAATCAAATCCGCGTTTATTGTTATGCTTAAGCATAAACATTGCCAGAGCATAGAGTAATTTAACGCCATCGCCCTTGTATAATGCAAAATTTGCTCCTGCCAACTGTGTAGCTGCTTCAAAATCAAGCCAGCCAAGAGATTCACCCAATTCGACGTGATTTTTTAGTGGAAAATCGTACGTAGGTTTTGTTCCGTTGTAACGTTCCACAAGATTATATTCAACAGTACCTTCTGGAACAGATGCATCAGGAATATTGGGACATCGCAAATAGAGTTCTTGAAATGCTTGCTCAACATCAACAAGTTCATTTTCCTTGTTTTTTAGTTGATCGCTCACAGCAGCAGATTGCGCACGCAATTCAGGAGTAATGCCTTCACGCCCCTTCTTTGCCAATTCATTCTTTTGTGATCGCAGACTCTCAACATCTGATCGGATGGATCGTACTTTTTTATCAAGAGAAAGCAACACATTTACATCAAAACTAGGATCTTTTTTTTTGAGAGCGGCGGTAAACATTTCGGGGTTTTCGCGCAATAAGCTCAAATCAATCATGAATACCTCTAAAACAGATTAAAGTGATCTAACATTGTCCTGTAAAAAATAATACCTTAAATTAACCTTTTTGACTATGCACTAATTTTTTTTCCTGTATAGTAATAATATATTATGCAAATTTTAATTAATAACCGAAAAAGCCTGTTTTATAAAGAATCTGTATGAAACGCATGTTCTGCGCAATTATCACATTTTTTAACACCATACCTCTTTTTGGCATGGAAATGCCGAGTGAAAAGTCAATTCTACAAACACAAGATAGAATTGAAAGATTGGAAGTTGGACATCGGAGCCTACAAGAAGGATTAAAGCTCTACAATCAAGGCAATTTCCCAGATGCGAGGCACCTTCTGTTAGGTGGGTATTATCGCATAGAAAAATATGATCCACAACTTTTGTCTGTTGATCCACGCAGTCATGATTTTGTTTATAACGCTATCATCAAAACTCAATTAGATTGTAAAAATCTATCAAATGTACATATCGATAGAGCAATTACCTTTGCACATAAAACCAAGGCTGGTGGCCATTCAGCTTTGACCGATACTGGAATTATTCTGACACAAAAAGCAGCCGAAGCTCATGAACAAAAGAATTATGTTCTAGAGGATACATGCAACAAAAAAGCTTTCTCTCTTTTTGAACAGGAATGTCATACTAACCAAACAGCAAAAGAGTACTACAATAAAGCTCTCTGTTATGGTATTGGTTGCGAGTACAACTCAAACAAAGCCCTACCCTATTTCCTAATGCAACTCAAACAAAATAGTCACTACCTTTTATTTACAGAAAAAACATTGTCAGATCGCGATCAAAATATTAAGTACATCAGCCATTTTGCTGACAATGGCGATATGCGTGCACAATGCGTTTTAGTAAAAACGTATATAAATGGGGAATATAATGTACCCATTTCTCATGAAAAAACCCTATATTTTTGCGAACAATTCATTCTTAAGCTCGCAACGATACCATCGTTAAATCAGCTACCAATCGAATATTTTATCATTCCACTCACACTCAAGCAACTCTCTTTTACCAACAAAAAAGCCTATGCTTTAAGCACTTTCTATAACTTTTTGTATGCAGATAAAATGAACAATGAGAAAAAAATAAAAGAAATCTATGCAAAGTTACAGAACCAATCAATTGTACCCTTTTTAAAAGTAATCCGTTCTACTGACCAAACCCCTCGCAACACTTTAGCAAAAATTAAAGGACTTACTCCACACTGTAAAATCATCAAAGTGTTTTGTGAATCTGAATTTTTTTCTCTCGGCCTGCAATTATTACAACAAAAACTTGAATCGTTTGCTGGACAAGGTAACGCAGAAACAGATGCACTCAATTGGATTATTGGCCTCTGCGAATATTACAAAAAAAATTATATCGTTGCTCATGCGCATCTTACTCAGTGCACCGGTTATAAAAACGATCTTTACACACAAGCTCTTATCCTTGCAACAAGCACTGTTGAAAACAGATTAGTAGACATAGCTGAATCGATAATACCCCTACTCAAAATAGCTGGTCAATGCCCTCAACCAAGACCTCGAGATGAAAAGGCAAAACAAATCATTGCAGATATATTTAACTCAGTCCACCAGCACTATATACGAGAGCTCTTGCGCAATCAAAAATACACGCAAGCGTATCGATTTGCATATTGCCTAACTCAACTAGAAAAAACACATAAAGCTGCATGCGATGCATTATTAAAAATTGAAGCATGCGTTGCCCAGGAATCTGAAGAAAATTATGATAAATTAACACAAATACCAGCTCGAACCAGTAGCTATGAACTACTGAAAAAAATCGCTGCACAAGAAGGGCATGATGAAAGTGTATGTGATTACCTTGCATATCTGAGTAAAGAACAAGCAGGACATCCGTTGACTGATAACGCCACCAAAATAGCTTTGCAAAAAGAATGTCTTTCATATCTTAGTTGTACACTCAAGCATGAAGGTAGATCGGAAAAATATAAAAATGATGCGCGACCCATCTGTGGACTCATAGCTCATAGTTTGGGTATAACCGAAGAATCTATTAATTACCTTGACCAGGCAATTGCATTCGGCAATGAGCAAGCTTTGCGCACAAAGGCAACTTTATTGTTGCAATCACCATCATCACAGGATCATTTACCAATAACGATAGATTTATTACGAAGACACGCATGTAGCAATGATAGTGATCATGAACGCATTCAGTCAATAAAAGAACTAGCGAATTATTATTATACTTTATCTAAATTAGACGACAAAAAACAATCTTTCTATTATCTTATAACTGCTGCAGAAATGAATGATCACGATCTGAGCCCATTCTTGGCACATTATTATTTAGAGGGCATAAAAGCAGAAAACGGTTCATGGTACCTGCAACCCAATGTTAAAAAAGCATCGGATTATCTAACAAAATATATTGCACTCGAAAAGAATCAGTTCCTGGATCAAGCATTATTTATGCGAGCACTCACTTATTACAACCTAGGTGAATTAGAAGGAGCATTTGCTGACTTGGAGACATGTTCATCGGACAAACTAAGTTATCAACAAAAAACAATTGCGCTTTTATACATGGGAATAATAAAAATATTAACATGTAAAACCAAAGGTATAACCACAGAGATTGTTGATTATTTCCGTGCAACAGATAAACAACTTCTAGAAATGCCTTCGTCAGAAGCGGCTAATTTTGAAGTCTTCTATGATCAAAGTGCTCTTGATGCAATAAGCGAAAAAATTAATCTTATTATTTTTGATAATAATACAGATATTGATTCATTAGATTTCTGCTATCTTATAGGTAAATTCCTTTGTAAACACACTGAGCAAGATCCTATTACATGCACAAGCAGAATGCTTGCTATTAAAAGCTTAAAACATGCTGCTGAATATAATCATCCTATCGCAGCAACTCTTTTATATTATGTAGATAATCAGGAGATCATCCCTCTCTATAAAATATATTATCTTGAGAAAGCATTGTTAACACATCCTGATTTAACAAAAAATCTCCAACCAATGCTTGATACACTCTATCCAAAAAACATTGCTTCTCAAGCTCAATTAATTAACTTCTATACTGAACAAAACAATCCCGAACTGCTCAAGAAATATTTATCATCCATGTATGAACATAATGCACCTATTGCACCAGGTAACATTTTTTATAGTGATTATTTTTCTTATGAAGAAGCAGAAAAATTGATCTCCATCTGTTCTAAGAATGAGCTCCTTGTACAATCTGCTGATGCTTTTGTAAAGAATTCAAAAAAATCGATCCCCCTTGAGCACTTTGCTGCCATTTTTTACGGTTCATTGCTATCATATTCTCTTGATCAAGCTCAACTGATAAAAGGAGCTAATTACTTAGAAACAGCTCGCACCCATTTCCCTCTGCAGCTAAAACACATTGAAATTAATCTTGGTCAGATCTACTACAAGCTTGGATGGCGCTATGCACGAACAGATTTTTATAAACCAATTCTTGCCATACTTTATTTACAAAAAAGTATCGCTCTGAGAAATATTGACGCAATGGTACTCCTAAGCACACTCTGGCTGGATAAGGTCGACGGAACAAAAAATATTGATAAAAAAACAATATGTGAATATTTAAACAACGCCAACGTAGTCGAAAACAGCAAGCGCACTTTTGAGTTGCTACAGCGATATCATCTGCAAAATGATGTCATAGAAAATAATAGTTCAAAAAAAGAAATTGTTGCCTCCCAAAAATTAATCGATGCCAAAATAAAAAGCGCCCATGCGGGAATGGTAGTAATAGATAAGCAAATAAAACATTCTGCATATCCTCTTATTATTAATTCTACTTCTTCGGATGAAGCCCTCAATACAGAATTTCAAAAAGCCGTTGATTTAATGGGTACATCTGAAAAAAATATAGCTAATGTGGCTCAAGCAATTATCATATGCCAAAAACTTGCTAACCAAAAACCACCACATCCTCATGCGTGTATGCATCTTGCCTTGTATTTTGCTAAAAACCCGTCAAGTTATGGCCTTGTAAAACAATACCTTCAAGACGCGATTATTAGTGGAATCATAAAATTACCTAATATACCAAATGCTCAATTCAAAGACGCTGCTATTGTGAACTCACTTTTCCAATTTATAGATAGTGCTATATTTGGTGAAAAGCAAACACAACGAACAACTATGCTTCTTAAGCTCATCAAAGAAAATCTCACGCAACAAAATGTGTACATCAAAGCTTTTGAAGAATTATTCAAATTCAGCTATGGTAAAGATCTTACAAAACACCGCGGGTGGAAATAGCGAAAACAAAAAATTGTAAACACCAGGATTTCTATGCTGTATTGCGCTCTTTTGCTCATATTATTTTTCAACACATCGCCTTTGATAAGCATGAACAATGAGATAACTTTAACCGCTCAGCAAAAAGACTATCTCAGTACAACCTTACGAAGCTTTAAAACCGGGGAAAAAGAGTATGACAAGGGAAATAGAAATGAAGCCGCCGCTTTATTATTTGGAACATACACGTATGCAAACAAGCATAATTTACTTTCCTTAATTCCTCCTACAACATTGCAAAGAGCTTATACCCTCATAAGTATCATACAAGATACACAAGGCAATTTTGACAGAGCTATTGAATTTGCAAAAAAAGCACATCCAAACGGTTACGGCAACACTGATATTGGAATTATCTACCAGCACAAAGCAAAAAAAGCGCATACTGACGGTAATGATCTCTTGGAACAAGAATGTTATAAAAAAGCATTTGATCTTTTTAAAGGAGCATCAACACACGATAAAAGAGCAGAAAAACATTTTGAACATGCTCTTGTAACAGGTACAGGATGGCAATATAACGTTTCTACTGTTACAAATTATTTTGTAACCCGACTCAAGTATAGTCGCTCAGAATCAGAACATACCCATGCTCTTAAGGAACTTATAAAATTAGCCAGCGATGATATGCGTACACAATGTATTATGGTCAAAGCATACATGGATGGAGAGAATAATATACCCATTTGTCATGAAAAAACACTTCATTATTGCCAAGAATTTATTCTTCATATGGCAGCACTGCCATCTTTAGAGTTGCTACCAATCGAATATTTTATCATTCCACTCTCTCTCAAGCAACTTCCTTTTACGAATAGAACCGCATCTATACTATATGCCTACTACAACGCTCTCTATGTATACAAAAGTAATAATAAGAAAATAGTAGAAAAATTATGGGAAATACGAACAGTTAAAGCAATACCACTCAGGCCATATTTTTTAAAAATAATCAACGGAGATATCGACAAAACTCTTCAAAGAAATTTCAAGAAACTTGTACCAAACAGCAAGGAACTACGAAAATTTTTTGATTCTGATGGTTTTATTGTAATACCACTTTTACAACAACTGCTTGCGACATTCGATGGACAAACAAACTCTATTACCAATCTTTTGAATTATATTCTTGGCCTCTATGCATATCGTATAAAACACTATTCCGAGACTCAAACATATTTTAATCAATGTACAGGATACAATAATCATCTTCCTCTAGAATGCCTTACATTATTAACATATCTTGCTATCAATAACGAACCAACTTTGGAGTGCGCCATCAATAGTTTGAATCTTATTGAGAAAATATTTTTTTCATTGAACAATACTAGTCGATCGGAATATCACAGTAAATATGCACACACTATTCTTTCAAACATACCGTTCACAACTCATCAATCATCTATCAATGCTCTTTTGAGTGAAAAAAGATATTCTCAGGCTTACCAATTATGTTTTTATCTTACACAATTACAAGATATGCAATGTTTCGCATTTGAAAAATTTCTACTCATCGAACAAGCTATGGCAAAAGAATCAAATACGATACGCACTGAACTATTAATTAATCCTTATCGAATGAAAATTAACAACACAGACTGGACATAGTATATTTGCATGTCATACTCTTGGTAATTTATATGCACAATATTCGACAGACACTATTATTGCCCAACTTGATAACTCAATAAGTCTGCGCAATTTTAGGCAACAATCTTTCGATATGTTGGAATGTTCGTTAAAACACGGGAATTTACCGGTCGAACTTGTTGAGAGTAATAAATTACTGTGTAGTGATTTGGCTGTTAGCTTAGCGATGCAACATCAATCCCTTGAACTTTGCGATAAGGCAATTAATTATGGCAATCACAGAGCTTATTACATAAAAGCAAAACTGTTATTGAGTGATCCTTCTGCCAAAAAATACGAGCAAGAAATACGAACTCTCTTAGAAAAACACATTGAAACAGATGACCCTATCAGATCCCATTCATACGATCTTTTAGTACAATCACTTCTTGCTAAACCTACACAAGATAACAAAAAGATCTTTCGCTATGTAAGCAATGCGATAGAATTAGGTCATTATGATCATGCAGTTCATTTGAGCGAATATTACCTCAATGGAATAAAGGAAGATGATGGTAGCTATTTTCTACTGCCTAACCAAGAACAAGCACTGCATTACCTTAACCTTCACATTGATAAAGCAAAGACCTCTCCCGCACTTGCACTCATGCTTCGAATCTATATACATTGCTCCAGAAATAACAAAGTAGAAGCTCTCAAAGATATGAAAACAGCCTTGCAATACGACATGTGTCCTGAAGCTAAAACAAGGCTCTTATTTTACGCTGGTATATTAACAATGCTTGTGGATAATCGTGAAGGTGTTAATCTCGAATCACTTAATTATTTTCAGCTTGCTAGTAGTGAATTGAATGAGCTTATCAAGTCTAAGCAAAAACAATGCGGAGAGTATTTAAGAATTCCTTTATCTTGTATGGATGATGAAGCTTTTAAAAAGGCTTATGCAACAACTTTACATATTCTCGAAACAAAAGATACAAGCATAGAGGCACTGCAGTGGTGTTCTATAATCGGACATTTCTTTCTGGAAGCGACAAGAGAAAAAAAATGTAATACTGTTGATAGAAAACATGCTCTAGCAATACTGGAATACGCAGCCAAAAATAATCTAAACGAAGCTCAATGGGAACTAGTTTATACTGACAATACAGAAGTAAGTCTTGATCAAAAGATTGCTTATGCAGAAAAGGTTCTCATAGCAATCCAAGCGCAAAACTCTCGTTTAATTCCTACAGTTCAAGCTAAACTTACAGAATTGTATATTGAAAGGGCTCTTTGTCCATGCAAAAATAAAGTTACTTTTATAGAGATGCAACCTACTCCAGTTACTCTAGAGACAAAAAAAACAAGTCCTACTCCAGTTAAAAAAAATGCAGAACTCGAAAGCCATGTGCTTTTCAATGATTTGGTAAAAAATAAAGATTCTACTTATTCGAAAAATACACAATTTCTGACAGGAGTTACTGCCTACTATACTGTATACAAAGCAAATCCTGAGAAAGGAGCAACCGTATTCAAGCAGTTGGTACAAAAAAATATGCATCCTCATGCTCATCTGTTGCTTGCAATGCATTACTTTAAGCCAGAAAACTCCGACAACGAAATTGCCAAAAATTACCTTGGAAATGGTCTGCGTAAAGGAATCATAGAACAGAAAAATAAACCCTCATTATTTATTGATACTTTGATGGTAAATACTCTATACGAAATCATACAAAGTATATTTGCCAAGCACGAAAATGGAAATGTCTTGACTCGACACACAAAAGAAATTTTAGAAGCAAAAAAGATAAATACCACTGCTTTCCAAAAGATTTTCTTGGATCTCTACACATACGATATCACAAAAAATCCTGGATGGAACACAGACAATAAACCCACAAAAAAATAACAACTGAAGTAATAAAACATCACTTCAGTTGTTGTGTAAAAACTATTCTTGCGAGAAGGTTTTTGATTAACCTAGTCTTACGGAACGAACAACTTCACGTAAGCTTTTACCAGCTTTGAAACGAGGGATACTGATTTCAGGCAAATCAATACGTTCTTTTGTTGCAGGATTGATTCCCTTACGCGCTGGTCTGCAAGAAATCCAGAAGCTTCCAAATCCAGTGATGGAAACTTTTTCCCCTTTTTTCAACGCACGACTAACAACGCGTGTTAATGAATCTAGCACACGAGTGACATCCATTTTACTAAATGTTGTCTCTTCGCTGAGCTCATTAATTAATTCGCTCTTATTCATACGGACTCCTCATAATGGTTAGTAAAAATGATTGAAAATAAACACTGTCTCTTCATTAAAACTTTCTTTTCAAAATCCTATCTCACGCTACACTAAAAATAGGATATTGCTGTAAGATATAATAATTTCAGACAAGTTTGTCAAATTTATTAACACTTAAGAAAAATAGTTATTTAAAAAATATTATTTTAACCAGGATTTTTTTATGCTCCGGATGCTCCCCGTGCTTATTGATACCCATTGCCACATAAACATGATGGTAAAGTCTACGTTTGATACTCCGTTACAAAAAACCGATCTACCTTTAGCAAAAACAATCGTTGAGCAAGCACACGCGCAGAATGTTGGCATCATTATCAATGTTGGCACACGGAAAGTTGAAAATGAAAATTGCATACTTCTTGCACAGACTTTTGATTCCGTTTTTGCAACCGTTGGAATCCACCCCAATGATTCTGATACCTGGCAGGAAGATTTTGAACTGCTCAAAAAATGGACACTGTCCATAAGGGAAAACAAAATTGTTGGTATTGGTGAATGTGGCATTGACATGCACTATCCTGATTACAACCTAACTCGCCAACGCGATGCATTCAAAGCACAGATCGAACTTGCACTTGAACATGACCTTGCACTCGTGGTACACAGCCGTGATGCCTATGATGAAACATTACGCGTACTCGAAGAATATAAAAACAATATTTCTCGAGCGACAATGCATTGCTTTTCTTATGATACTGCATTTGCCCAAATGGTCACAGAATGGGATTTTGTCCTGGGCATTGGTGGAACGATTACCTATCCCAAAAATGAAGAGTTGCGAAACATTGTCAAAAATACAGATCTAAAAAACATCGTGCTCGAAACTGATGCGCCCTTTTTGCCACCACAAATAATCCGTGGCAAACAAAATCATCCCAAAGAGATTGCCACTATTGCACAATTTATTGCCGATTTGCGAGGCGAAACCTTAGACGTTGTCGCCAATGTAACGACTGATAATGCTTTGAAATTGTTTGGACTTGAAGAAAAACTTAATTGAGTTCGTATCCTTCGACAAGCTCAGGACGAACGGGATTGGAACAATCACGAGAGTACTGAGCGTAGCGTTTACTACTGAGCCTGACGAAGTATCAGGACGAACG
>DATEAY010000071.1 GCA_035288105.1 Candidatus Babeliales bacterium | reverse complement strand
GAATGTTTTGCGTTTTACGCCTATTACCCTACGAAATTGTTCATCAGATATTTTTTTTAAATGGTCTATTTTCATGACTATTCCTTTTTAAGATTAGTCATTTAATATACCTATTTTTTAGAGAATCGAAAGAGGTCTATTGAGTAAAAATGAAAGACTTTTTAACTCTACTTCAGCAACATTCTATTTCCTGTTCTTTTTCTACCTTATTAGTTGGCATTAAATACAACATAATAGATGATTCCGCAGCGACAAACTATGCGGTCCAATATTTACTTGATAACCCTCATGAAACTAACCCTAAAATTACCGAATTAGCTTGTATCAATAGAAGAACCTCTGATGTTGATATCCTACTTGCTGACGCACTAAAGGCACAATTTATAACAATTGAACCAGAAACAGATGCATGGTTTATAGAAGAACGAAAACTACGGTTCTGCTTATATTAGTTGATTTAAAAGAACACACGCAAAACAAACGTGAATTGCTTGAGAAAATTGCTGAGGTTTACGCCGACTTTAATTATCCTCCAGACATGGAAGAATTGATTTATTACATGCCTGCAAAAAATTATGATCCATCACAATATTCACAACATGAAAATGAGCAAAGACTACTTACATTATTTGATAAATTCTTAGAAAAAGAGAAAAATGATCTTAAGAAAGCTACATAAATAATATTTGAACAAAGGGTGCATCGTTTTACAGAATGCACCCTCTTTTAACTCCCAAAATTGGGGTCCCCATATGAAGAGAATCGTAATATGGGGTTTAAATCCATGGTATTTCTATATCTCTATCTTCAACTAAATAACCTTTTTCATTACTTATCCAACGTGGTATTAATTTTTTTGCATATACTAGATAGGTACAAAGACCATTTTTAGCTATCTTCTGACCATTAAAAAGAGCTGTTGGAGGAAAGGCTATGCCAATTCCATATAAGTTTTCGTCAATAATACCAGTATGTTCGTCGAATGTTACATCTGATGATCCATTAATAGAAATTTTGTTTGATTCATATCCAATTGCATACACAACTTTGGTGCACAATGGGAGCATAATTTCTCTGTTTTCAGCAGTGTTTACTACACGAATAAGGTTAGTTGGCGGATCTTGCTCAAGCACATCTTTTGCCCACATTGCAGCAACACCTTCTAATCCTGGTGCACCATAGAAATAGTCTTGTAAATAAAAATTTATTATGTGCTTAACAAAGCATTCAGATAAATTTTTTAAAACAAGTATTGCTGAATGCATGGCACCAAAAACTGCAACACAATCGGCGGCAGATAGATACTGTGTTAACTTATTTTTATCAAATGCATCATCAAGAGATATGTGCGGTATATCATAGTTGAGACGTTTTGGTTGCGCGCCAATTGCTAAGATAACTTTTTGTGCATGTATCACCCCATCAGAGCTTTCTAGGGCCCAATAATCATCGATGCGTGTAAGTGAAGTAACAGTATTTTTTATCGGTACAACCATGTTCTGCAAATAGGCGGTAAAATCCATTAAAGGATCAACAATAACATGTAATCGTTGAAATTCTTCAGCTGGATACGTATAAAGAGCATTTAAAGAAGACGAATTAATGTACTTAAAGAAAGGACAATTTTCTACATATTCTATCAAATGGTTGGTCTGCACATTACCAGGCACATCACGATAATATTTTCCCACTCTTCCAACATTAAATTCAGGATCAATCCACGTAATAGTGGAAGGTTCAACTCCTGAGTCAATTAAAACTGCAAGAGCTGTAATCCCTGCAAACCCCGCACCAACAATTGCCCAGTCATAACACTTCAACTGATTTTCAATTTCTACGCGAGTTTGCAAAGTACCCAGTTGAACTGTTAACAATGTAAGTATGATAATAGAAAATATTTTCCTCATGACTATCCATTTGTTTTCCGAAATATCATAGGTACTGTTTGTTTCAGGCTATATACAGTGGTCCTTTTGAATCAAGAACTCATAATTTTTTTTATATTTTGAATCGCTATATCAAAAATAGCAAAAGAGCCGCTATTTTGTAGCAGCTCTTTTTAATAAACCCATTGATAACATCTACTCCACCGCACACGTTTCCAATAATCAATTGGATTTTTGATCAAATCAACAATCCACCAACCTTCATTGCTATCAATTGACCATAGTCTAAAGATAATTCTTCCATGAATTTGTTCTCTCTTAACCGGCCCAAAAAAGCGACAATCTTTACTACCAAGACGATTATCACCCATTCCCCAATATTCATTTGGTCCGAGCTTCACGAAAAACACGTCTGATTTATTCCAGTTATTCCGTGATTCATCAGGTGATGTTTTACCATCACGTGAATACATTGGCGCTCCTGGAATTAATGCATCATCAATAATTGGCTTTCCTTGTGCATCACGCAGAATACGATTTTCATCAAATCTATAAAACTGCTGTTGATTATATGGCTTGCTTGAATCATATGAACGCGGCGCCATTAATTCTTGTGATAACCGCTGCATTACATACTGATCAACCATTGCTTGATCAAGCTTATACTGCCGAGACAATTGTTTAATCTCTGCTTCTATTACTTTAATTAAAACATCCTGATCTTGCGAAAGTTCACTGATCAACGGATATGTATTGATATACAGTTCATTCAATTTTTCACCATTACGATATACAACAGGCTTGCTATCTTCAAT
>DATEAY010000070.1 GCA_035288105.1 Candidatus Babeliales bacterium | reverse complement strand
ACCACATAGATTTAGGTGTATCCATGCAATGATTGGTGCAAGAATAGATACTTATTAAAAAAAACACAATAGTTTTTTTCATTCGATTCCCCTCTGCCGTTATTGTCATCGCACATAACTGCTGTATAAGTATAGAATGTCTTTTTGTAGGAAAGAAAGAATCTCTTTGTTTATGAAATATTTATCTTATTGTGGGCATTATGATTATTGTACTATCTTGCAATAGGCTAGTGATAAATATTTTATTGTGTCTTATACAAGGAGTTTTTCAATGAAGCGAACTGGTTTTAGTTTAATTGAGCTGATGGTTGTGATTGCGATTATGGCATTTCTTGCAATGATCGCTGTTCCCAACTTTAATCGTTTTTTGGCCAAAGCAAAACGTGCTGAAGCATACATGAATTTAAGTTCTATCTATGCTGCAGAAAAAGCATATTATGCAGAACACGGTACTTATTCCGATGTCTTGCTTGGTGAAGGTGGAATTGGTTGGAAGCCAGAAGGGAAAACATATTATTCATATGGATTTACTGGTGCGGAGGGGCGAAATAATTTTATCGGCAAATTAGGTGCACAAATACAAGGCTCGCGTGCTGATAAAGCGGGGTTTGTTGCGGTTGCTGCTGGCGATATTGATGGCGATGGAGATGTGGATATTATAACGGTTGATGAAAACAATAATATTGTTATTGTTCGCGATGATTTGACTTAGCATCGTCCGCTCATCCTGAGCTTGTCGAAGGATAAAAAAAGCACACGAAATTTTTTCTCGTGTGCTTTTTTATTTTTGGTTTGTTATGCAAGCTGTTCAACTACGAGTGAAGCATTAACATTTGGTTCTGTTCCACCCAAAGTTGTAGGCAGTGTAATAGCTCCTGCCGATGTAAAGTTTCTGAGGGTAATTGCAGTAGCTGCGGGAACAGTGATAATTGCTTGTCCTACATTTGGTGTACTACCAACACCTGTTCCATACGTTGTACTTGTATCTGCAACACCATTAACAAAGATAGTGAATTGGTTTGCAGCTGTTCCTGATACAGTAAAGGTAAATCTATAGGTACCTGCAGCAGCAAGAGTTACGGTAGCAGTACCAGCAGTGTGTCCAATGCTTGCAGTTAAAGGACCATTACTGTCAAAAAGAACGCTGCCTCCAACTGCAACTACTTGTGCTGCTAGGTTGTAAACATACCCATATTCAACAATTCTCACACCAGTTGCGCCTGTAGCACCAGTTGCGCCTGTGTTACCAGTTGCGCCTGTTACGCCAGTATTACCAGTTGGGCCGAGAGGGCCAGTATCACCAGTAGCACCAGTTGGGCCAGTAGCACCAGTAGCACCAGTGGCGCCTGTTTCACCTGTGGGACCAGTTGCTGCAGTACCACCAGCTGGACCGGTTGCGCCAGTAGCACCTGTTTGACCGTTTAATCCATTAAGACCAGTGGAACCAGTTGGTCCGGGAGCGCCAGTAGCACCAGTAGCACCAGCAGTGCCAGTTGTACCTGTTTCACCTATACATGTTGGGCCAGTAGCACCAGTTGCGCCCGTTGAACCAGTTGATCCACTAGCGCCAGTTGATCCAGTAGCACCTGTTCCGCCACTAGCGCCGGTTGCACCTGTTGTGCCAAAATCACCGGTTGCACCAGTTGCACCGGTAGGTCCAGTAGCTCCTGTTGCGCCTGTTGGACCAGTCGGTCCTTCTTCTCCTCTTTTACCGCGAGGGCCTCGTTCTCCTTTTGGGCCTTCATCAAGATCGCATTGTGGTTTGTGTTGTACTGGGCAGCAATTATGTAAACTGTCACGTGCACTTTTGAGTATAGAAAGGAATTTTTCATCAGATACGATTTTTACACAGTTTTTATTTTTAGTGAGAGTTTTTTTGTTGGTAATCTCAAGCAATTGTGTGCCATTTTTTAATTGAGATACATAATCCTTTAGATAGGTAGAAATTGTGACAAAATCTTTTTGGTTCTTAAAAGATTTTTCATGCTTATCCAGAAAGGTAAGCACACTGTTTACCGCAGCTTGAGCGTGTGGGCGAGATATTATACTTTTATTCTGTTGGATTGCAAGGTACACGGTATTAAGTTCTTCTGTCCAATCTTTTGCGTCAGCTAACTCGCGCATAAACATGACAACATCTTTTACTTTTGTTGTTAGGTGCGCAATATTAACAATAGATTGGGGATCTGTTTCTGCAGGAATGGTATAGTTGTATGTTGTTATTATCTGTGTGCATAATAAGAGGTGCAGCAGTTTTTTTGCCGTTAACATCATTTAGACTCCTTTTTTTAGAATGATTACTATCCAAAATTAGTAATAACTTGTTTTTTATGCAAGAAAAAGTTGAAAAAAAGGTGATGGCTAATGTATGAGCAAATAATAAAAAATTTGTTTTTGAATGAATGTAAAGACAAGAGCTCCAATTGCAAGAAATGGACCAAAAGGAATTTTAGCATGTGTAAGGTCTTTTTTCTGTTGTGCACAAAGGAGACTGATTATTCCATAGAAAGAACCAAGAATAGAACCAATGGTAATACTTATCCAACAACCTATTATTCCGGTAAATGATCCTATGAACAAAAGAAGATCAAAATCACCTTCTCCAATACCGTCTATATTACGCAGATATTTAAAAATACTGTTGATGATAAATAAAAAACAATATCCAAAAATGGCACCACAAATGCTTTCTCGTAATGATAATGGCAATAGGCCATACGCACTCATAAAAAGACCACATGGAACAAGAAATATTGTTGCATAGCGGGAAATCAGCATTGTTTCTATATCAGACCTGATAGTGACGATTAATGCAGAAAAAAATATGAAGTAGCCGAAGAAATAATAATGAGGAATATAATTATATAAAAGTGAGAGTGAAACAGCGGTGAGAATTTCAATAGATGGATACAAAAAAGAAATTGTTTGTGTGCAATTGCGACACTTTCCACACAAAAGCAACCACGAAAGAACTGGTATGTTATCATACCACGCGATAAACTTTTTACATTTGGGACACGATGATCGAGGTTTTACTATTGATTGTCCCAATATCAAGCGATATGCAAGAACGTTTAAAAAAGATCCCCAGCACAAAAAAAGGGGAATCAGAAAATAATAAGGTATTATAATTTTCCTTCATCTTTTAACTTATCAATCAGACGATTGATTCTTTCTGCTTTTTCATGATCTTCATCATAGCGGAAAATCAATTTTGGTGTGTAGCGGCCATGAGATGTTTTTGCTAAAGATGTGCGTAGCGAAGCTTTATAAAGTACTAGAATAGATCGTTTTTCTTCGAACTCAGCTTTGCCGTTGGAGGCAAGAAATAAAATAACGCATGTTCCACCGTCAGAGGAAAGGCTTATTCTGCTGATATATAATCCACTGAGGCGTGGTTCATCGATGGTAATTTGGAGAAATAGATTAGAAATTTCTCTAAAAAAATACGATTCTTTTTGTGCTCGTTTTATTTCTTGCTGTTGTTTGCTCATGGGGATTAGTCTTTAGGTGCAGTGCCGTTGGTGATCATGCGCATCATGTTTTGTTTGATAGCGCGAACAAGGCGTTTTCTTCTTTTTTGTGTTGTTGATTCAAAGTAAACAGTACGTTTCATATCGCGTACGATACCTTCGCGTTCTATTTTCTTTTTTAATTGTCTGAGAGCTTTATCGATGTGTCCACTGACAGAAATTTCGATGTTTGATCGTTTTGACATAAGAGATCAACAACCTTTCTTTAAAATGTTTGATTACACTAATTTTTTTACTTTTCTCATCGCGCTCATTCTGACCCTTCGATACTTTTTGAAGACAAAAAACTCAGGGTGAGCGGAAAAGATGCGTCCAGCTGTTCTCCGCTCGTCCTGAGTGCCCCGTAGGGGTGTATCGAAGGATGCGAAGAAGAAAGGATACAAATTCATTATCTACTATAATACTGTACTTTAGTCCCACTGTCTAGAATGTTACATTAAGACCAACCATAATTGTGGAGCTACGATAGGCGTTGCGCTGTGAAAATGGTATTTGCCACAGGAATCCAACACCAAAATTAGGTGATAGATCGTAATTGAAGCCTGCATTGCCAAGTTTTACCTTAAAGCTTGATTGGCACTCGAGCACCTCTGGCGTGAATGCTGGATCGGGAGTTTGAAGACAAATATGATCTGGCTGATGATCAAGTACATACCACTCAAAATGCATAGAAAGACGATCAAGAAAGTGATATGCCGCTAGGCGGGCGCAAAAATACCAGTTCTCTCCCGGCTGGATGGATACATTTGTTGAGAAAGGGAAAAGGTTATTTTGGAATTCGTTGTTAGGAATAGGCATATTACAATAATCTTTTTTAAAGAAATGAGTCCAGCCGACTTCACCACCAATTTCTATTGTCTCAAGAAAATCAAGGTTAACCCCTGCGGTTAGCCCGGCGCTCGCATGACCATTGTCGCCAAATGGAGCAGCAAAGAAATGACGGCCGTTGTCTATTTTTACCGGTGAAAAACTTCCTGAAGCTTTAAAGTATGGAATTGTAAGAAAGCGAGCCCATGTGTTTTCAGCATCTTCATTTATCGGAAAAGCTGCTCGCCAGAAAAGATTAAAGCGAACATCTTCCATTGAGGTTTCAATAAAGTCATTGCAAAAATCGATTTCCAATTCATCGGTGATAGCAATTATTTGTTCCATCAAGAAATTGTTTACGTTGGGTTCAGTAACCGTAGATGTTTTGGGAGTAAAAGTGTCTTCATCAGTTAAATTAATAGTTTCTTCGTGGACTTGACGAATAGTACTAAAACCTGTTTGTAGTTGCAATCCAAATCCATACCAAAGTAATCCGCTTGCTTCGACTCGTAATCCACGTTTTCTATACTTTATCGGAAAAGAAAAAAAGCCGAATCGTTCTTCTGGATCTATATTTGCTTCATCATTAAGGCCAGGGCGTATGCCACTGCCTTGAGCGGTTTCTGGAAATAATTGATTCAAGGCGGCTGTTAAAACAGGAGGTAGGCATTGTTTTCCTGGTAAAGCGGCATCTGGGTTAGGACAGCCATTGTCGAGGCATTGTCCTGCTGGCAACGAAGTAGCGGTATTAACACAGCCGTTATTATATAAAAGTGCAATCATATTTGTTCGACCGGTAAGATCACCAAGAGGGGTATCTACTCGTGTTGAGCATCCTAGTGGATTAGGAATAGGGCTCTCGGTACACAGCTGTGAGCCTTTAATGGTTTTACCACGATCGGCATTTTGCGCAAAAGGAGAAATAGAGATGTTTACGCGATTGCGCTTTTTATCAGCCCAATCATAATCTCTGCCGCCGGATCCATCAAATTTGTATAATAGCTGTTCTCTGGTAAGTAATAATGAATCATCCAAGTTGAGTGTAGTAAACATTGGAATGGGATCATTTTTTGCAAGAGTTGTTAAATCAGCATGTAGTGGCATATGCATCGCTGGGAGCATTAATATGAATAAAGATAGTAAAAAATGTGATATTCTTTTTTGTTTATCGCGAAGCATACTATTCCTTTTTTTTGTTTTTCATCAAACAAATCATCTCATTTATATCATTGTTTTTGCAAGTCAGTCAAATGTAAACGTAATTAATGATACTATACAAGCATAAACTTTACACATTGCTTTGTGAGAAGAAAAGAGATACAGTGAAAATCATGGAATCATTGTACTGCTCTTATTACCAAGCAAACGTTGAACGCGAATTATGTTGGTTTTTTACTGCGACCTTGCGCAGTTATGAACATGTCTCTTTTGATCGCACGCTTGACCCTACAACAAGTTTGTTCGAATTTTTTGTTCCTTCTTCAAATGAAAGCATTTTTTTAACCATTATGGCTTACTTTGAATCAGAAGGATTAATTCGCAACTTCAAAAAATTACCAAATCGTTTACAAAATTCAACTGAGCAGGTTTAATGTCTTTTCTATTCTGTTAAACGCTTCTTTGCCACCAAGCATTTCGACAAGTTCTGCAATTCCCGGGCCGTTTGTCTTGCCCATCATGGAAAGTCGTAAAAACCAAAATAATTCTTTAAGCGGTATGTTGTTATTTTTTGCCGCTACTTTTATGTGCTGTGCAAATTCTGCGTGATTTGTGAGCAACAAATTTTTGTGCTCATTAATAATGTGTTTGAGTGGTTCGTACGCTGTTTTTGGTATGCATGCTTCAATATCGGCAATTGTTACGTGTGGTTCAACAAAATAAAATTCAAGGGCATGTACTGCATCATTAGTAGTTGTTAGTTCCGATTTAATTGTTTGCAGTAGTTGTGTCATTGTTGCTTGATCAATATCTGTTGCATTTTCGTAAGCAGCTTCCAAAAGAGGACGACATTGAGCAGTTAATTTTTCTGGCTCATAACGAGTAATCCAATTTTTGTTAACCCACTTTAATTTTTCAACGTCATACGTAATGCGACCAGATGAATGGATATTGTCAAAATTAAAATTTGCCGCAAGTGCGTCGAGTGGCATTATCTCATCTTTAAAAGAAGCTCCAATAATAGAAACATAATTGGCAACTGCTTCAGGTAAAAAACCAGCGTCTTTTAAATCGCGCAGTGAAAATCCAAAATCACGTTTGGAAAGTTTTTTGCCCTCTATATTACATAAAATGGGTAAGTGCCAGTATGTGGGAAGCTGAGCATTGACTGCATGGAAAAGAGCGGCTTGGTTTGCAGTGTTTGATAAGTGGTCTTCTCCGCGGAAAATATGGGTAATATCCATCAGAAGATCGTCAACAAAATTCGCGAAAATAAACGTAAAACTACCGTCTTGGCGGGTGACAGCAAAGTCAGAAAAATTACTCATGCTAAAAGTGATGGTACTATGAGCCAAGTCGTTAATGGTTAGAGAAAGGTTATGGTCACACTTAAAGCGCCAAATATAGGAAGTTTTATCTGCCAAAAGACGGTCAATTTCTGCTTGTGTTAGTGCCATGCATGTGCGATCATAGCGTGGTGGAAGTTTGAGGGCTTGTTGGCGCAATCGTTTTTTTTCCAAATCTTGTTCAGTGCAAAAACAACGATAAATTAAGTTTTTCTTCTCAAGAGCGGTTAACTGTTCTTGATAGAGGTGTGTGCGTTCAGATTGGTAATATGGTGCATATGGGCCACCAACATGAGGGCCTTCATCGTATGAAAGTCCAAGCCAAGCAAGATCTTCAATAATTTTTTGTGCTTGTGGGTCAAACATGCGTTGAGCGTCAGTGTCTTCGATGCGCAAGACAAAAACACCTTGTTTTTGCTTTGCGAAAAGAAAATTGATGAGTGCTGCGCGAACATTGCCTAAGTGCATCATGCCAGTAGGAGACGGAGCAAAGCGCACACGAACTTTTTGCATTGTTTGATTCCTTGTTATGTGGATCTTAACTATATATTTAGTTTACCGATCAATATTTCAAAGTCCAGACTTGTGCCGTTGGTTTTCGCTTAAAGTCTTTGACATGCAGAGTCTTGATTTGTTATTTTTTTCGAAAAGTTTTACTAAAAGGATAGAGTAATGAAGAAATGTCTAAAAATTACTTTGACATCGAGTGTGCCAGATGGAGGTTTTCGAGATTCTGTTCAGTCAGCTGCGCGAAAATTAGGTGTGGAAGGAACGGTGCAGTTTGTTGAGCCGAATGAAATTGTTATCATTGCGTGTGGTTCAAAAGATAATATTGATTCTTTTCTTGATAATCTTCATCAAGGCTTTGGTATTAATGTCCCTGAAGATGTACAAGTTGAACCATTTTTAAAAGAGAAAGATTACAGAGGAATTTTTCGGATTTTGGAGTAAGAAGCAATTTTTTCAAAATCTTATTTTTTACCCGCTACGAAGAACACTCAGGGGATGAAAACAATTTATAACTTTCTCTTCCGCTCGCCCTGAGTGTTTTTGTCTTCAAAAATGTATCGAAGGGTGTAACATAAGAAAGATTTTAGTCTTTGTCTTCTTGTCGCTTTACCTTTCGATACACCACTATCGTGGCACTCAGGGCGAGCGGAAAGAAACAATTTCGGTAATGGGTTTCGTTTTTTGGTACACTGTTGGTATGTGTTGTAACATTAGCTAACCATTCCACCGGTTATTGTATTATATGAATCAATCGCTCTTTTGGCACCAGGTAGTCGTCTCTATTTTCTTGCTGTGTTCTTTTGGTGCTCAAGCTCAAGAGGAAAGTTTAGTTGTTTTTTCCAACAATATTATAGATATAGAGATCATTAAAAATGTTTTCACAACGAACGTTACTGTTGAAGAGATTTCTTTTGAATCAGATGTTGCATTTCAGCGGGAAGAGTTTTTGCACTTACTTGGGTTTAGTAAGGGAGACAATATACATCAAAACCAAATCATTGCCGCGCTTGAGCGCTTTGCTAAAAAGAACAAATTTCTTACAATAAAAATGAATGTTGTTACCGGTGAAAATGGTGTTCATTTACATTTTGTTTTTGAAAGTGAATGGACTTTTAAAAAAATTAAACTTCATCATGTGTATCAAGGCAAACATCTTTTTCAGCAATTCTATCTTATGGAGCGAGGAGATGTTTTTGAAGAATCAAAACATAATCATTCTATTGTCAGAATAAAAGGTTTTTTGAAGAACAGTGGTTATTTTAATCGCAGAGTTTCAAGTAGCCTTGAGTATGATTATCACACAAAAGAAGTGATAGCACATATTTCTATAAAAAAAGGTAAGTGTTTTTCTTTTGGTTCCGTTGACGTTGCAATAATCAGTGAAGATGGAATATATGATGAAGGGGAAGATTTACGTAAAGTTGTGTGCAAAAAACTTTCGCATGCATTATCGTCACATTCTTTTACCAAAGATCAGTTGAATTCCCAGGTGCGAATATTAAAAGATTATCTGGCAAAAAAGGGTTTTTTGCACAGTGCCATTGCATGCAAAGAAGAAATCGATTATCGACGCGCACTGGTTAATCTCACGTTAAAAATCACAATACATCAAAAGAGAGAAATTGTTTTTTTTGGGCATCGTTTTTTTTCAAAAAAAGAGTTACTTGATAAAATTTTAGATTTTGGCCAATCAGTGTGGTTGTTGCCAGCTTCTTTGTTGGCGGAAGAAATAGTGCGAGCGTATAAAGATAAAGGGTTTTTGAGTGTAGAGGTAGTGACTCAGGAAGAAAAAGAACGTTCTTTTTTTGTGATTAAAGAGGGTTCTCGTGCCGTTATTAAAGCGATTGAAATAAAAAATGGAACAAATATAGATCAGGCTGTTATAAAAAAACAGTGTTTTGGTAAGTTGCTTAAACATTCTTATTATGATGCGCAACTCTATGATGAAGCGGTGAGTCTTTTAACCAATTTTTATTTTGGGCAAGGATTTCTTTCTTTTATTGTTATTGCTCATGACTGTGTTCCAACAGATGTTGAGAATGAATTCGTACTCGTTGCAACAGTTGATGAAGGCGGTAAAAAATATGTTACTAATTCTGTGGTTGAAGGGTATCCTGAATTTGATCAGCAAGGACCTTTCAAAAAGAGTAATTCCGTTGAGCCCACTCTGTTCGATATTAAAATTGTTGAAGAGCAGCGGACATGGTTGGTAAAACATTTCCAATCTTTGGGATATTTGCATCCTCGTCTTAAGCCAGTGATAGACTCTAACCCCAGCTACGTTGGAACTTCATTGGAAATTCCTCAAAATGAATATGTATCTATCACGTGGATTGTTGATCCGGGCGAAAAAGTTCATTTTGGAAAAACAATTGTACTTGGTAGTTCATCGTTTCCTTTTTCTTATATTGAACATTTTCTTTTTTATACGGAAGGAGAGCTGTGGGACCAGGCACGTATAAAACGATCTTTTAGAGCGCTCAAAGATTTAGAAATTTTTGAAACAATCCATTTTGCAGCAGATCATAGTGACAGCAGTGAAGATAAGCCAATTCTTCTTAAGTTACATCTTGATGATCGATATGAAGTGCGAGCACGTGCTGGTCTTGAATTGCAGCATGTGCGTAAATATCAAACGTTTTCTGGTGTGACATATAAAATTGGTGGAACTACGATTATTAAAAATCCAACTAATTGTGCAGATCAATTGCGATTCGATTGTGATTTTGCTCGCTCGCATCGGGAAATTGTTGGGCGCTATCGCCGGCCGTGGTACACAAAAAATCCCTTTTTTACCACGTTCCAAGTTTATAGTATTGTGTACGATCAACCAGGTTTTAGGGTAGATAGTAGTGTGAATGATATTTATACCGTTATACAGAATGGTTTTTTTGTTGGGTTGCAAAAAAAAACGCAGCATCTTGATGTTGGCTGGAATAATGGCTGTGAGTGGATGAAGTTACACATCAAAGATGATGAAGAACAGTTATCGTTTGCGCAGGCAATTGATTTTAAGCCTCAGCTGATTGATAAAACTGTTCCATTTTTTTTTACTGAACCAACAATAATGGTTGAGCGTCTTGATAATGCACTCAATCCAACGCACGGTGGGGTGGGATTATTTTCATTAAAGATGATGCTCCCTTTGGTGCACAAATATAGAGATTCATTTTTTTTCAAAGCATTATTTGAACAATCATTTTTTGTCCCAATAAAATCAGTTGTCGCTGCATTACGTTTTCGGTGTGGACATATTTTTTACCGCGAATTTTCTGGTATTATGCCATCGGAACGTTTTTACTTGGGCGGATCCCATTCGTTGCGTGGATATGAGGCAGATCTTGCACCACCACTTGGCGTATTTGTTGATGATAATGGCAAACAGCATGTGGTACCCAAAGGTGGCAGAACGATGATGAATGCCAATATAGAATTGCGCTTTCCGGTGTGGAAAAAAATAGGCGGCGTGATTTTTCAAGATATCGGTGCGCTGAGCGGCACCATGTTTGCCGATTTCAGAACCCAGGATATTTTGGCTGCAACCGGGTTTGGGTTGCGTATTTTTACCCCGCTGGGACCGTTGCGTTTTGACATTGGCTGGCGCTGGCGCAAGCAGTTGGCAATAGAACGCTCTTTCGCTTGGTTTTTAACATTTGGGCAGGCGTTTTAACTGCGTCCTTCGTCTTGCCCGCCGCAGCTTTATGCGAAAGGGGGACAATTGGATGGAGGAGTTGTGACGCTTTCTATTTGTGATAAAATTAATAACAATAAGAATTTTAACTATTTATTAGGGTGTTTTCATGAAAAAAGTAATAATATTGAGTTTGTTTTTTTCAGTCTTGTCTTGGGCCGATGTTATGATAGCAATGCCAGAAGTTAAGGAAAGTGTTAAAAAGACATTCGGCGCTACTTACAGATATGCTGCATATTATCCCAAGGGTCGGTCAACCTCTGAAAAAGTTGATGATAAATTTTGGGAGAGAATAACGAGTGAGTATACAGTTGAGCCTATCGTGTTTGGGGGTACATATTTTATCTTAGACTTAGGTGCAAAAAAATTCAGCGAAAATGATTCGGTAAAACAGTTTACACAAAATGTTCCTCCTTTTGTTGGCGAGAATATAAAGTTTGCTCTAGCCGCTGGTACAACACGAGCTATTAGCATTATCCGGCTAGATGGTAAAGAAGGACTAGATTCTGAAAATCTTCAAGCGTTTGGTAAAGGGCTAGTATTTCAGGTTGCTGGAGAAGCTGCGCAAGAATGCATTGTTAAGCCGGCTCTTGATCACATTCTAGGAAGCGAGGAAAGTTTAAAAAAAGATATGTTGAATGCTGTGGCGACCGTGCTGATAGGTGGGGTAATGTTTTCTATAAAATATAATTAATGCCAATTTATAAAAGATTAAGACCAGGTGTTACTGAAAAGTAGCACTTGGCTTTTTTTGTTAGCAGATTTTTGTCAAATTCTGTCATTTCTTCACATACCCTTATTTTCTGCTACATTATATAATAGTACTTTAGATTGAAATTAGTCTTTTAAATAGGGGTTTATCATGCACGATGAGCACTCACACAGTCATGATCATGATCACAGTCATCATGGCGAAAATACAATTTTACATGAATTATTCTGTCATTTGCCCTATGCAATTTATTCAGTAGCATTCAGCTTGATTATGTTAAGTATTTATTCAGTCTTTTCTATGGGGATTGATCCTGCCATAGTTAAGAAAGGTAGCAAAGCATTGTTCCATAGCTTCCACTTTATGCATATTGTTTTTGCAGCAACGGGAACAATCATTACCTTTTGTCGTTTTTCCAAAAATTATCTGAGAGCATTAATTGTTGGTACGATATCAACCATAATTTTTTGTATGCTCTCTGATGCCGTACTTCCTTATATTGGTGGTAGAATTCTTGGCGTTGATATGCACTTTCATATGTGCTTTTTCACAGAACCGCAACGCGTTATACCATTCTTGATTGTTGGTTTACTTAATGGTTTTGTTATGAGTAGCCACCACTCCAGTAAGCAGGGCGGATATTCACTCACTTCCCATGCATCACATATTACTATCAGTTCTCTAGCGTCTACATTTTATTTGATATCACATGGCTTTACTAACTGGTATGTTTCTATCGGGAATGTTTTTGTTCTTTTAATTATTGCTGTTGTTGTACCATGCACATTGGCAGATGTTGTTGTGCCTATGACGATGGCGCGATTAGGTCAAAAAAAGTAATGCGCATGTACATCAATCATGATGGCAAGAATTGGAGGAATTGATGAGGGAGATTTGTTTCCAAAATGTTACCAAACGTTATAATGGCGAAATTATAGTAGATAACCTTTCATTGACCATACCGGGAGGTACATTTTTTGCACTTCTTGGTCCAAGTGGCAGCGGAAAAACAACGCTTTTGCGCTTAATCGCTGGCTTAGAACAAGTTGATAGTGGATCAATTTTTTTGGGTGATGAAGATATTACTCATATGCCTATTTATCAGCGTCGAGTAAATACGGTTTTTCAAAATTATGCACTTTTCCCTCACATGGATGTGTTTGATAACGTTGCGTATAGCTTATCTATCAGCAATGTACCAGAAAATGTTATCGAAGAAAAAGTTGTTAAAATATTAAAAACAGTTGGCCTTGATAAACATATCTATAAATCTATCAACAATCTTTCTGGTGGACAAAAACAACGAGTTGCGCTTGCACGTGCGGTAATTAATGAACCAGATGTTCTATTGCTCGATGAACCACTTGCTGCATTAGATTTAAAATTACGTGAAAAAATGTTGATTGAGCTCATTGATTTACAAGCTACGCTCAAAACCACATTTGTATACGTTACGCATGATCAATTTGAAGCATTAACGGTTGCCGATCACATGGCAATTATGAATGATGATGGAGAAATTGAACAAGTGGGTACGCCAAAAGAAATTTACGAATTTCCAGTAAGTACATTTGTGGCTGCATTTGTTGGTACAACTAATTTACTTAAAGGCGTATTGCATGTTAATGATGGTGCGTACAAAATAGAATTTCCTGGTCTTGGCATATTTGATGTTGTCGGATCAAAAGAGAAAGAGTGGATGCGCAATGGCAACACTATTTTTATGAGCATACGTCCTGAAAAAATTGAAATTAGCAAAACGCCAATGACTGGCTTTTCTAATGAATTGCAGGCAACGGTGCAGTCAATTGTGTACCATGGACGTTCAACGCAATATAATGTTCGGTTACAAAATGGCGAAGTGATTCAGGTATTTGAACAGAACGAAGAACATTTCCCGCAAGAAATTATTGATTATGATGATCATGTATTTTTATATTGGCAAAAAGAAAATGTGGTGTTACTTGAAAAATGAAAATTAAAGAAACAATCAGAGAATTTATTTCTAAAAATTCATCATTTATACTTACAGTACCAGCAGTTTTATGGCAGGTACTATTTTTGTATGTACCGCTTGTGCTTGTTATTTTTATTAGTTTGCAGCGGGTTGCAGATTCATCGTTATTTGATGTGACATTTTCTCATTATGTTACTCTTTTTAACATAGCTTATTTGTATATTATTGCGCGCTCAGCTTTTGTAGCTTTGTGCGTCACATTTTTTTGTCTAATCTTAGCATATCCTGTTGCCTATTTTCTTGCATTGCGTGTAGATTCTCGTTGGAAAAACGGGCTACTTTTTTTGCTAACGCTACCATTTTGGACCAATTTTTTAATCCAAATTTATTCATGGGTATTTGTGCTTGATTATAATGGATTGATCAATACTGCGTTATTGAAAATGGGTGTTATTCAAGAGCCGCTTCACATGATTAACAATATGTACGCCATTATTGTTGTGATGATTTATTATTACTTACCTTTTATGATGATGCCTTTGTATAGTATTTTAGAAAAAATTCAGCATGATATGCTGGAAGCTTCTATGGATCTTGGTGCAACTCATTGGCAAACTTTTAAGCGTATTACGATACCTCTTTCAATGTCGGGAGTAAAAACGGGGGTTTTCTTGGTGTTTGTTCCAGCATTTGGTGAATTTGCGATTCCTGCAATTATAGGTGGCGGTCAACAAATGTTTGTTGGTTCACTGGTGTCGCATTACTTTTTAGCTGCGCGTGATAATCAATTGGGAGCGGCATTTACGATGCTTAGTGGATTTGTACTTTTGATTTGTGCATTATTATTTAATTGGTGGTGTAAAGTTCCTTTGCAAGCAATACAAAAAGAGGTGGAATAGTGAAAAGATTTTCATCATATTGTATGCCACTTGCGGTAGCAGCATTGTATCTTTTTTTGTATCTTCCCATTTTTGTGTTGGTGATTTTTTCTTTTAATAACAATGCATTTACTCATAATTGGCTTGGATTTACAACGCATTGGTATGCAGATCTTTTTGCTTCAACAGAAGTATGGCATGCGCTTAAAAATTCTTTGTTGATAGCTGGAGCTTCAGTTGCATTAAGTTTAACGCTTGGATCTACATTTATATTTTTTGGGTCACGTGCAACAGTCAATAGGTTGCTTTTGCTTTTTTATGGAAGTCTTGCCATGCCAGAAATAGTTCTAGCGGTTGGTTTACTTTCTCTTTTTTCTTTTTTTTCCGTTTCTCTTGGTGCAACAACATTGGTTGTTGGACATACACTCCTCGGTCTTGGTTATGTAATTCCCATTCTGCATGGGCGCTTTGTTGAGCTTGATGTTAATCTTATTGAAGCATCATATGATCTTGGTGCGACTAAACGACAAACTTTTTTTAAGATTGTATTGCCATTATTGGCACCAGCACTAATTGCTGCAGGACTTTTGGTTTTTATTATTTCACTTGATGATTTTATTATTTCATTTTTTTGTGCAGGTGCATCCGTTCAAACATTACCATTGTATATTTTTACTGTGATTCGCACAGGGGCATCACCAATGTTGAATGCATTGTCAACGATCATGCTCATTATCAGTAGTTTGTTGGTGATTGTCTTTTCGCTTTTACATGTAAAGAAAGTAAGGATACCAAAATGAAGCGCGCATCATTAGGTCTATTCATTCAAATAAGTATTCTTTGTTTTTGGATGATTATTATTTTGGCCTTTTTATATGTTGGACGATTGACACAATATATTGGTAAGGGGAAAAATATTAATGTACTTGTGTGGGGACAGGTGCTTGATAAAGAATTTTTGTCTGACTTTGAAAAAGAAACGGGAATTCATGTCAACATGAGTTACTTTGAAAATAATGAAGAACTCTTTGTTAAATTACAATCGAGTAGTAACCATGATTATGATGTGGTGATGCCGTCAGATTGGGCAGCACAATTAATGATCCAAAATGGATTGATCAAAAAACTTGATCGCAATAAAATACAAGCGTGGGATAGTTTATATCCTGCTTTGTGCAACCATTATTTTGATCCTAATAATGACTATACCATTCCTTTTTATTGGTCATTGTTTGGCTTGGGTGTTGATGCTCGTTATTGGAAAGGCAATGCTATTCCTACCACATGGGGATTGATTTTTGATGAACGTATTATGCCAGAACGTATTAGTACTGTTGAGGACATTCGTGAATTGGTCTCCATAGCAGCATTATATTTATTTGGACGGTATGAACAACTTGCTATGCATGAAATCGAACAGATTAAATCTTTGTTGTTACAACAAAAACCACATGTTGAAATTTATACTGATTCTCGCCCTGAGTATGTGTTGGCGTCTGGCGTGGTACCCGTGGTTGTTTCATGGTTTGGTGATTTTTTAAAGATTATGCGCAAATTTGATTACATTGAATTTATTGTACCAAAAGAAGGTGCGTTTGCGGTGATTGACTCATTTGCTATAACCGCCGCTACTAAAAAGGATGATTTAATTTATCCATTTATTAATTATCTGTTCCGTAAAGACATTGTGAAAAAATATGTCGATAAATTTGATTTCTTTCCTGCCGTGCACGTTGAAGTTGAATATGATGAACGCTTTGCACAACTAACTGAGCCAACGCGAGAACTCTTTTCAAATATTAACTTCTTTAAAAATGTTGTCTCAAAAGATGTTCTTAACGATGTTTTAATCACACTCAAGTCGTGATATTTACTAATTCGTGTCCTTTTATTTCAGTTCCGTTATTCTGCGCCGGGGTCCCCGTGTGAAATGAAATGGAACATGGGGTAAAAAAGAAGTTCTTAATGATGTGTTAATCACACTTAAATCTTAATTAATCAAAAAAGTTCACAAGGAACTTGTTTTTATTGTTCTATTTTTATTATAACTTTGACATTAGTTTATTCTGCTTTTGGAGCTTAAGGAGTTGACATTATAAAATAATCGGGGTATGCGTGTTAGAAAGAGATTCTATATTTTTCAGATCATAGCATCTCAGTTGGTGGTGAAGTAGTAGTTTTCTAAAAAAAAGGGTGAGTATATGAAAAGGTGCTTTTCTCGCTATCGATTAGCTCTTTTTGCGATATCTTTAGCGTCCTCTACGGTTTTTGCAGATCAAATATGGAGAGGAACATCGACATGCGA
>DATEAY010000069.1 GCA_035288105.1 Candidatus Babeliales bacterium | reverse complement strand
TTAACGCTAACAATGCTTTCGCTGCTATGCGTACTGTTGATCCTGTTGTCATCAAATCATCAATTAATAAAATATGCTTGCCAGTACAATGTTCTGCTTGTGCATCATTCACAACAAATGCTTGCTTAAGATTTGGTGCACGTAGTGCTGAAGCAAGTGTTGATTGGTACGCAGTTTTTTTAACTCGTTTAAGCGCATGCCGTAAGGGTATATTTTTTTTCTTATGTATCACGTGCGCAATCTCGTGCGCCTGATTAAAACCGCGCCATGCATAGCGAGTCCAATGCAATGGTATTGGTACAATAACATCACAATCAAGCTGTTGCAGTGGCGTCATTTCCCACAGCAATTGCCCCATCTGATAGCTCGATAAACTATCAGACCAGCTTTTTGATAAAATTAATTTTCTTAATGGATCTTTATAATCTGAAATTGCAAATACTGTCATGGAAAAACTTGGCGTTACATCTATTTGTTTGGAAACAACGCGAAAAATTTTATTTTTGCATTCGCTACAAAAAATATCTGTTGTTGATAAAAATTTTTTACAGTACGCGCATATGCATGGCATAAGATAGGTACGTAAAATATTTTTGAGGAATGAAAATAAATTAAAGAGATTATTTTTCATAACAAAAAATCAAAATCCCCACGCCACAGACAATTGCTGCATCTGCCACATTAAAAACAGGCCATGAAAATGTGTTGTACGAAAGTACGATAAAATCTATCACTCCGCCATACACCACACGGTCAATAAGATTAGAAACTGACCCTGCAATAATACAAACCTCTCCAAGAATTGCGTTACCACGCATGTACTGATAATACGCATGCCAGCACAAGAATGCAGTAATCACTGCAATCATCAGTGAAACAAGAACAAAAACAATATCACTTGTTGAGTTCAGCATGCCCCACGAAATACCGCGATTAAACACAACTTCAAAAGATAGGTATGAATTAATTGTACGCGCGGATTCTGTGCAATATGCAAGCGCTGCCATTTTAGATACGCGGTCAACAATAAAAATAAATGCTGCTAAGAAAAAATATATGTATTTTTTGTTCATCAAACCTCAGTTGAGTTAGCTTAAGAATACGACAAGCTCAAGTCCTCTCCGCGCTCATCCTGAACTTGTTGAAGGATCAAACGCTCTCTAAATCTTTTTCTGTAATTCATTTAATCTCTTGATTTCTTCCCAATTGTCTTTCATCAAAGCTTCTTTTTTCTTGCGCGACCAACCTTTAATTTGCCTTTCGGCATGAAATGCATCATCTCGAGTAGAAAAAACCTGCAGGAATATTAATTCAACAGGCCTCCTTCTTTGTGTATAACATTTTTCAATCAATCCCTGATGATGCTCCGACATTCTTTTATCAATATTATCTGCATGTCCTACGTAATACTCTCCATCCTTACACTTCAAAATATATACATAAAAATGATTTTGCATTTAAATATTTTTTCATTATGTGCGCTTGATCCTTCAACAAGTTCAGGATGAGCGCGGGGAAAAGAAATTCGACTGATGAGTTAAGATCGTACAATCGGTATTACCTAATAACCGCTCCTTGCAGCTGCAATTGAGCAATAACACGACTCCACATTCCTTCAACTTCATCTGACGTCAATGTTTTTTCTTTATCACACATCTCAACATGGAACGTCATTGCTTTTTGATCTTTCCATTCAGGTTTAGTGAAAAAATCAATCAATGTTACTAATTCAATGCGTTTATCAACCGATTTAATAACATCTGTTAACACATCGGCAGTTATCGCAGCAGAAATTAACATACTCACATCACGTCGCACTGATGGATATTTTGATAATGGATTAAATCGAACAACTGGTTTGCGATAATCAAGCAGATAGTCAGCATTCACTTCAAACATAAACGCCGAACCTCCCGCAGCAGAAATTGCATTAACCACCGAACTTTCAACCATACCCGCAATACCAATGCGTACACCGTTGTGCTTAAGGATTGCTGTTTGATGTGGCATCATCCATGAAAAATCGGTACCATCATTCGGTTGCCATGAAATTTCCATGTGCAATTCATCAAACATACGCATGAGCATTTCTTTGCCTGCATAAAAATCAATAGCCAAGGAAGAAGGTTGGGTAAAAAATATTCCACTGAGTGATTTTTGTTCAACAATAGCATCACCACTCATATGCCACACACGGCCCCATTCATAAAAACGCAATTGCACGTGAGCAATACTATTTTCACCAACAGCTTTAAGAAGATGTGGCTGCAGTGTAGTAACCAAATGTATATAATTTTCAGAAATAGGATTTTTTATTGCAACAGCGTCAGTTGGCTGCCACGCAAGCTCACGTAATACTGATTCGTCAAAAAAAGAATACCCATACAATTCTCGCATTTGTAATCCATAACTACAAAAATGTTTTATTGCACGAGTGATATAGGTTTTGTGTAAATCTAACGGACGCAATTGCAATGAAGGCATTACGCGTGGTAATGTATCATAACCAATGTAACGACCAACTTCTTCTACAATATCTTCGGGAATTTTAACATCTTTGGTGGCTCTAAAAGACGGTACAGTGATGGCATAGACAATTGCATTATTTTCGGCAGATTGTACCACACCAAAAGAAACTTTTTCTAAGATCTCAATTATACGCTCAACCTTAATAATAACACCCAAACGCGCTTCAATAAATGCATGCCCTACTACAATAATTTTTTGCTGTGGACATTCACCTAAAGACACAATGTGTTCACTTGCAGTATACGTGATTCCTGCACGGTCAAGTAAAAATAAAAACCGCTTGAGTGCATCTGTATTATGACAAGGGTCCAAACTTTTTTCAAAACGCATAGATGCTTCAGTTCTTTTTTTATGACGTGCTGCAGTACGTCTAATAATGACCGGATCAAAATGTGCTGCTTCCAATAAAACTGATTTAGTTTTTTGAGAAATTCCCGTTGTTGCTCCACCCATAACACCCGCAAGAGAAATTGCTGTACCGCCATCGGTAATAACAAGATCTTGTGTTGTTAATTCAATCGTTTCACCATCTAATAACGCTAATTTTTCTTTATCACGCGCATAAGCAATTGTGATCTGCTGTGTTTGAAAAGCATCCGCATCAAACGCATGCATCGGTTGGCCTAAATCAAGCATCACGTAATTAGTAGCATCAACAAGAAAATCTATAGATCTACTATCAAGACGACTTAATCGCACAATCATATTCAGATGTGATGCTTGCCCCGCAACAGATGGAATATAGAATGTGGCAAATCGGTCACATATCTGAGGCGTTTCTATCGTGATAGCACATGGATTATTTTTGTCAGCAGGAGCTGTATTTTTGTATGGAATACTATCTTTTTGTGTAACGAATTCTTCCAACGGTCGTAATTGTAAGTTTAAAATTGCAGCAATCTCACGCGCTAAACCACGATGTCCCCATAAATCAGGTCGACTATTAATAGATTTATTATCAATTTCTACAACATAATCTTGTAATTCGATTGTTGACTTCCATCCACCAGCGCGCAGGTTTTCTGGGCAATACATAGCGGGCAACACCATATCTTTAATTCCACCAAACAGCACTGAAGTTGCCCAACGTTTATTGTTTTCAGCACTGAAAACCAAAAAATATGAACCAACAAGAGCATCGGTTCTTTTTGGCAAAATATATTCTTTTTTGTGTTCTGCCGAACGCACGATCACGGTATCACCATTGATATTGACAACCTCTGCTAACGTAAGCTCATCAACATTAACCGTAACCTTTTTCCAACCTTCAATTTCTGCTGTTGTTCTTATAAATGTATCAACGAGCTGCGCTACATCTATACGAGACAATTCACCTTTAATGTGATCAAAAATCCAGTTCAATGATATTTTCATCGTGCAATACTCTTTTTTAAAAATTCTCAGTTATGTACTTAGAATAGCTTAAATGCCATATCTTTCAATCAATTAAAACCCAGAAAATAATGTAACAATCATAAGAACTTTCTTCTTATTTGTTTATTTTTTTTGATAGTATCACCACATCGATCAATTAAAAAAAAAGGATTTTCATGAAAAACTATATATTAACGCTAGCAACGCTCAGCGCAGGAATATCGTTCACAAATTATGGCATGCAAGAATATCAGCAATCAAACTTTCATCAAGATAACCATCAACAGCGGCAACTCTTTGATCAGGTAGATCTCAACAATCCTAGTGCATATTTTACACCTCAACCAATGCTGCTCCAACCCACACCTGGGCCAACCAAAGAGGAAATAAAAATGAGAAAACTTATGTTTCATGAAAACCAATTATTCGCACTTCAACAAGCTTCATTATGTGCCGATATCTTGCGTAAGAATGATAACCAATATGTAATATGTGCAACACCAGAAACCCGCAAAAATGCCGCTTGCTACCTTCAACTATGGAGTGAAAATCTTAATGTTGGTGGGTACAGTATGCCAGAATGGCGCCAAAGCTCTGAATCTTCTCAAAAAAAATGATCTATAACCTCTACTAATCCGACATTTGTACGTATTACAGCCCTCTTTAAAAACCCTATCACTACATTGCAGCTTGTAATTTTTTACATATTTGGTAATATAGATATATGCAGTGATCAGAAAAACTGTCTTAATGGGGGCTTTATGACTACAGTTGTCAGAAAAACTACATTTTTTTCCATGTTCATTTTATTCACTCTTGGCTTGATGAATGCCTGCCAAGCAATGGATAAGCCTACGCTAAAAAAACTACCTTCCAACAAGAAAATAACTGAAAAACGAATACTATTAGAACCTGCAGAAAGTAAGGATTGGCCAAAGATTGCTTCAAGTATTAAAGTGCTCGGTGTAATAGATCCAACGAAAAAAGACTATAGATGCCATCATTTTGCACTCGAAAAAATACTCAAGATTCCGCAACATCTACGGTTTTCGACCAACGATAATGGTATGCCGATCGAATTTGTAAATAAATATTTTAATCCTACAAATACTCCAAAAAAAAATGATCTTGTGCAATATGTGGATAAGAATCTTTATGGATACCGTGTCGTTACACACTTTGCAATTTTCGAAGACAAAAAGAAACATGTGAGCAAATGGGGAAATTGTCCCGAAATCGTTCAACACGCTCCAAAACATTGTCCTGCATCCTATGGCAATGAGAATGCATTTTACACTCTCAAAGATATATATAAATCTGATGTGGGAAGCAACATTTTTTTACAAGATATCGAACAACACAAAGCGAAATATATTCTTCATCTAAACTGTCTTGGTCAGATTTTACCCACTTACGAAGACTCAACAGGATCTTTAAATTGTTCCGAGTTTCCCGCAGAAGTAGAGGACTATTATTCTTTTTTACATGACTACAATACAACCCTCGATAAAATTTACCAATATCCTCTATCCGAAGATGAAAGACAAAAAATAAACCAGTTTTTACTATAAAACATCAAAAAAAGGTATGGAACTCATCCATACCTTTTTTGATTTATTTACGGATACATTATACTTCGGATTTGAAGTAATCAAACATAAACGATGCTCCAAATGCACCGAGTAATGGTCCAACAATATACACCACCACACTTCCCATAGCAATTGCATTCAAAGAACCTTCCCTTATCACGCTGCATACAATTGATGCTATTGCCACTGCTGGATTAAACAATCCTCCAGCAAAAGCTATTGCCAATAATGTTAAACCAAGAACAACTCCTGGTATTGCAGTATCTTTATAGCGAGTCATAAGATTCATTGTTAAATATACCCAAGCAAATAACAACACTAACAGTGCTTCTGTTGCCATAGGAGCTAAAATAGGACTACCTGGTACTACATCCAAAGTAAAACTTCCATTCGTAATCATCATAAAGAAACACAATGCTAAAATTGCACCAAGAGACTGTGCGATTATATATATACCCATGTCAGCCAATTTCAAACGATTTTGAATAAAACAAACAAAACTAACTGCAGGATTAAAATGTGCACCAGAAATGTGCCCACCAACATAAATCATCGCCATCAACATTAAACCAATCACTATTGGATTAGCAATCAAACTAATTGCTACTGTCAAAAAAAATGTACCGACAAATTCCATTGCATAACGCTTCATCATATACACATCCTCTCTTTTTATTATAGACGATATACCAACTTCATACCTTCGATTAATAACATATCGTTAAAATTATGCAAGTTTTAAAACCCAGCTTCCGTTTCTCTTCAGCCGGGTACCCATTGGAAAGAATTGGAAATTGGGTTAATTCACATGGGGACCCCAATGAAAAGAAATGGTCAAACTCCTTACAGAAGTTTGACCAGATATAAAAAAATAGTTTTACTGATGACTTCTTTCCAATGAATCACAAGATTCTTGTGCCACACTCAACAATTCAGAAATCTCTTGTGGCACTGGACAAACTTCAGGATGTCGCCGATGCAAATCACACACTATCACCTTACTCAACAAACCACTTTGTGGATCCACCCACTGCTTTGGATTGACCTCTTTCATAGCATGAAGATGGTTTAAATGTTTATAAAAACAATCACTTGCAAGGCCATTTGCGTGTTCCATCAACAACTGCCTAATTTCCGATTTACCTTCAATGTATGTAGCCTCCAATATATTTCCATACGGCGATTTATCTACTGCAACTAATTCATGTGCACGATCACCTGCATAGGTTAGCAATTCTCTAACTACTTGCTTTTTATTATACACAGTAGCCTGAAGCAATGAACTATTGTTAATATCTTCAGTAAGAAGCTTCCAACAACGATCGCCTCCTTCTGGATGTTCCTGAGTACGTTTTTTTGCAACATTCATAGCTATACCTATTATCCCTAGATTGCCATTCGCAACAATACATCGCCATAAAGATGCACCTCTTTCACGACGACTAAGCAATTCGTATCCCTTGTCACCGGCACGATTAAAATACAAATCTGCTACTGCTGTTTTTTGAATTTCTATAAATACTTGCTCTATCCGATGAGCACCATCTTTTTTATACGACAAAAGATAGTTAAATGGAACAAGTCCCGAATTATTCGTATGAAATAGATCTTTCACCTCAGCATTCTGTATAACCTGTAAAGCCAACTGAAATTTACCAAGCGCAAGCGCTTCAAACAGAGGTGTTGGAAACTGGTCACGCGGTAATCCCGTATCAGTAAACGGCTTTTCACGCCAAGGTATTTCTGCTGGAGTAAGTTTATCTCTAGTAAGTTCATGCATAGCTTGCGCATTGTATTGACTGCACACAGCAACCAACACAAAGACTATGCTCAATTTTTTTACTATCATTTTTTCTCATTACTCAAAAATTATTTTATTTCTTATTTAATGTACTGAAGTAAAAATTTGTCTTTTGCCTCTGAATCATAATGATCAGCTTTGGATTTATTAAATGCTTTCAAAGCCCACGATTTTGCATCACATAGTCCCACTTTTTCTAGTAATAATTTTGCTATATCAAAACTTTCAGTTATTATGGCCATATCCAATTGATCCCTGCCTTTTTTCGTCGAAGAAATAAGATCCCATACATAACCAGACACAAAATCAACAACCCGATGATTTTGTGCACGCTCTTGCACAACAGTAATAGCCATTTTAACCAACTCCACATCATTAATTTGACCAATTTCAACAAGACGATGCCATAAGTCATTGCAAACGAATGTATATGCCTCATCCCCAGCGCGATTAATATAACATTTGACCAATTCTCTTCTTTGTTCGAGTCTTTTTTGTATACCCATTTTTTCTTCTTCATTCACAGAATATGGACTGCCGCTTAAAGCAAAATAAATTGGCATAGCACCGAGAACATTACGTCTAAATACTTCTGATTTTGGAGCTATCTTTGTCAATTCTATGGCCAAAGGAAAGTCGCCAACGTGGCATGCCTTAAAAAGATTTGATGGGTACATATCAGACTGAGCATCCTGAACTAACTGCACCTTCTCCTGCGGCTTATCCATAGCTTGTACATTCTGTCCAACGCTGCACACCGTAGCCATTACAACTAAAACACCCATGTTTTTTCTCATCATTTTGCTTCCCTTTATGCACATATACATGTATAAAAACTGTTAAAAATTTACGCAACTCGAAATAAATACCAATTGCTGACCACAAAAAAAAGTGTTATAGTAACTATATATGTAATATCACCTTCTTTCTGTAAAGTACCACTTCCATGAATAATGAAATTTTACGCATAGATTCTATAGTAAAAACATATAATAGCAATGGACGTATTGTCCGGGCTCTTAATAATGTATCTTTCAGCATTAACAAAGGTGAAATTTTTGGCCTACTCGGCGTTAATGGCGCAGGCAAGACTACTCTTTCTTCTATCCTTGCCACGCTACATCCACCAACTTCTGGTGATATTTTGTATGAAGGTACCTCAATTTATAACGATGTCGACAAATATCGCATAGACCTTGGCTTTTGCCCACAACACCAGAATTTAGATCAATTTTTGACTGTTGAAGAAAATTTATATTTTGCTGGTCGTTATTTCTTGGTTCCAAAAGATGTACTTGACGAACGCATTGCCTACCTCCTTGAACATTTTGGCTTGCAAAAATACGCACAATTTTCTATCAATCAGCTGTCTGGTGGCAATAAACAACGTGTTCTGATTGCACGAGCACTCATACACAATCCAAAAATTATTATCTTTGATGAACCAACCGTTGGGTTAGATCCGGATATTCGCCGTGCACTGTGGGAACAAATTAAATCACTCAAAAAAATGGGTATCACCATTATTTTGACAACCCACTATCTTGATGAAGCTGAACAACTTTCCGACAGAGTATGCTTTTTACACAAAGGTAAAATTATACTCATTGATTCTGTTCAAGCCATCAAAGCACAGCGCAATAATGCTTCTCTTGAAGATATATTTATCGAACTTGTACAAGAACAAATAGAGTAGATTTTATGAACACATTCACTGACAATGCAGCAATTTTTTTGGCACTTCTTACACGTGATATGAAGGTGTTAAAAACACGCGCTCACAATCTTGTTATTGATGGATTAATTCTTGTATCAATCACTGTGCTCATATTCGGTAGTCTTTTACCGCTGCTTGGTATGTCAACAGAACTTATTGCACCCATTTTTTTAGGTAATTCACTTTCATTTTTTCTTGCGTCATTAGGATACAATTGTGCAATGCGCATGGTATATGATCTTAAATTTGACCGCTTTATTGATTATTTCCTAACACTCCCTCTACCAAAGACATGGCTCTTTGCATACTATCTATCATCATTTATGATTGAATCTGCCATTGTTACATTGCCATTGGTAACACTTGGCATTATAGCACTGGGAAATAATTTTGGCCCTATTAATGGCAGCTTTATTGCTTTTTTATGTGTTTACTTTTTGGCATTACTTTTTTGGTCACTTTTTTTCCTCGGCTCAAGTATTCTCTATAGTTTCCAATGGTTTAAAAGCAATATGTGGGCACGCCGTATTATGCCTCTTTTTATTTTTGGCCCTGCTTTTTTTACCTTCAAAACTATTAGTGCTGTGATTCCCATATTTAGCAAACTATTTTGGCTGAATCCACTCACATATGTTATTGAAGGATTACGGTCTGCACTCCTTGCTGGTCCAGATTATCTACCTCTTTCAATCTGTGTACCGGGTATTTTTGTTGGCATAATGATTATGTGCATACGATTACGCTATAGTATCTATGAACAACTTGATCCCGTATAGGACAACACTGAATATGAAAAAAATACTCCAAACAATCCAAGTTTTTATTCAATTTTTTTATCGTGATTTTTACGTACAGATAAGACAATTGCCTGCGCACATCATCAACTATTCAATCATTTATCCAACAATGTATATCTTTGCTTTTGCATTTCTGCAAACACACATTTATTTCCATGGACAAACTCAAGTAGGGGCAGTGGTGTTTGCTGGCACCTGTCTTGTTCCGCTCATGGTGATGGCATTTCACATTACCTTTGACTTATTATTTGATCTGGAAAAAAACCGCCACATTGATTACCAAATGACGGCACTGGATCCACGATTGATACTTGTTGAGCAAATTTTATTTTCTTCTTTTTTTACTTTCTTTATTATGATTCCCTTTTTTCCTCTTGCACGTATTTTTGCAAGTTCATACATTGATCTGAGCAATATTTCGTGGTCGTCTCTATTTCTTATTTTATATCTTGGCTCACTATGTGCTTCTGCATATCACAAACTTGCTGCAATACTACTGACAGTAGAAAAAATTAGCATGTTTTGGACGCGAGTGAATCATATTTTGCTTGTTCTTGGTGGCTTTTGGATACCGCTGCATATTATACGCGAATTTTCACCCACTCTTGGCTTTTTGCTACGCTTTAATCCAATTGTTTATCTGACAGAAGGATTACGACAATCTATTGTCGGTGGCAGTCAATTTTTACCGCTTGCACAATGCGCAAGTGCATTATTTGTGCTCAGCATTATTTTTACCCTACTTTCATTCCACTTTTTCAAAAAGCGCGTTGACCATATTTAGGACTAACCCTGTCTATTTTTGCCAATTATGCTACACTAGTACTAGTAATATTTTATCTACCGCAGGCTTACCATGAATAAAATAATCCTTTTTTATAAATACACCGATATTGCCTATCCAAAACAAGTCATGAAGTGGCAACAACAGATATGCCAAGAACTGGAACTTAAAGGCAGAATCCTGATCAGTCATGAAGGCATAAATGGAACTTTAGGCGGATCAGCAGAAAATCTTGATACATACAAAGAACTAATGTCTGCGCATGAACTTTTTGGCAACATAGATTTTAAAGAGAGCGCCGGTGGCCCCGAATGTTTTCCACGCCTTTCAGTAAAAGTGCGCAACGAAGCAGTTTCACTCGGCATTCCGTACGATCAACTAACTCCACGCAATGCTGGTCAACACTTAACACCACAAGAAACACATGAACTTCTCTCTAACAAACCAGAAGACCTTATCATTCTTGATGCCCGCAACAATTATGAGTGGGAAATTGGCAAATTTGAAAATGCCATAACACCAAACATTGAAAACTTTAGAGATTTACCGCAGTACCTTGATGCACATCTTGATCAGTTCGCAGACAAACAAGTTTTAATGTATTGCACCGGTGGCATACGCTGCGAACGTGCAACTGCGTACCTTAATGAAAAAAATGTCGCAAAAAAAGTGTATCAAATGGATGGTGGAATTCATCGATATGCAGAACAATACCCTGATGGATTTTTCCGTGGCAAGAATTACGTTTTTGATGGTAGAATTTCTGTAAAAATAAATGATGATATTCTTGGTTCTTGTGCAATCTGCGCACAACCATGCGATGATTATTACAACTGTCTCAATGCCATGTGCAATAAACATTTTATTAGTTGCACTCCATGCATTAGTAGATATGATAAAACTTGTAGTGAACAATGCCAGATTTTACTTGCGGAGAAAAAGGTAAATCAGAGACCGGAGTTTCAAAAAAATTGTTTGATATAAAATTTCCATTCGCACCCTTCGATACACCCCTACGGGGCACTCAGGGCGAGCGGAATAGGAAGATTTGAAAAAAAGAAATACCTTTACCCCTTTCCGCTCGCCCTGAGTGTTCTGTGAAGCATAGCGAAACAGAATGTATCGAACGGGAAAAAAATAGAAAAATAAAATTATGCACAAAATAGCAACCGACGAACCAACCCGTTCACATTCTTTGTTAATCCAGCATAACGTACCGTTGGCGCAAAAAAATTGGTTTGGTACCGGTGGTTCGGCACGGTTGTACTGCGAACCACCGTCTGCAGAGCAATTTCAAGAAGCGATTATTTATGCAAACACGCATAATCTTGATATTTTTATTCTTGGCCAGGGCGCGAACATTTTAATCAGCGATGATGGGTTTGATGGTCTCGTTATCCGCCCTTCATTAACAAATATCGAAATAGTTTCTACTACTGACACAACCGCTCTTGTCAAAGCAGATGCGGGGATCACAATGCCCAGTCTGATTGATTACTGCTTAAACAATAATTTGTTAGGTCTTGAAGAATTTAGTGGCATACCAGGAACCGTTGGTGGATCTGTGTACATCAATCTCCACTACTTTGAATTTTTACTTGCTAACTTTCTTGTGTGTGCAGAAATTGTACACAAAGAAAATGGCACCCTCCAAACGGTGGATGCACAGTGGTTTAATTTTGGATACAATGATTCAGCATTACATAAAAAAGATTATTTTTTGGTGAATGCAACCTTCAAACTTACTTGTGCAACGAATGAACAAACGGCATTCGCCAAAGGTCGCAAAACGGAAATAATCAGACATCGTGCACACCGCTATCCACAAGTACGCACCTGTGGTAGTTTTTTTAGAAATTTTTTTGCTGATGAAGTGACACTGGAAATTGATAACAAAAGAATAATTTTTGTCGCTTACTATCTTGATAAAATTGGTATCAAAGGAACATTGCGCAGCGGTAACGCGATCGTATCTCCGCAACACGCCAACATGATTATAAATTTGGGCATTGCAACAAGCACTGATATCATTATTCTGGCACGCGAAATGCAAAAACTTGTTCAAGAAAAATTTGGCATCCTGCCAGAGCCAGAATGCCAATTGATTGGATTTAAAGAGTATCCGCTTTTGCAATAAGCCATCTTTATTTTTTCTTTTCTTCCTCACGGAAACGAACATATAAACTTTTTAATGTTTCTATAACTTGTTTTCTTTTAAATACTTCTCGATTTTCTTTACTAATTTTCTTATCAATCTCTACATATTTTTTCGGATCAGCAATAAGTTCTTCTTTTTTTATTTCTGATGGCAAAAGATAAGATATAGCCTCTATATGTGCTCTATGACATACACGTGCAACCCAATTAAGATCGCCAGGTTTCTTGCTACACTCTTCAAGAATACAGTCAACATCCTGCACATGATCTCCAAGAAACTGCAAGGCGGTAGTTATATAACCTTCGGTATGATCAAAAAGAAAAAATGAAAGAGGAATACAAGCAATTGCAAAATCATCACAGCCTTCATGCTTTGCACCTTTTTCTAACACCCAATCAGAAAAAGGTAATGCTCTTACCCCATTCAATCGAAATCTCATTTTAAAAACATATTTTTTAAATAAACTAAGATCGGCATAATAAATATCCTTTGCCATTCTTGCAATCTTACTTTCTTTTTGCGCAGCGGGAAAAGGAATGTTATCACTAGAATGTTGTATAACGCAATTTATTGCAGCACAAGTCGGTTTTTCGTGTGGTGGACGCACATTGCTAACTTTTTCAAGTTTACCATGCAGTCCTACATGAGTATCATCTTTTTGTGGCATTATAAGAACATCAAAATGTCCGTCTTTGGGATTAGGATATGATACGTGATAAACATTTCTCGTTATCGGATCGCAGGTAATAATCTGACCATCAATAATTTTTTTAGTTGCCCCACTTGTACCAACAATCACCGGAATATTCAACTTTTTTCCTAATGATATCGCCAAACTACTGCCATCTCCCTTATCTGTAATGATACCAGCAGCCATATTCAAGGTTGAGTACCAAAGGCTATTTATTGCAGGAGCAATAACAATGTCTCCCTTGCGTACTTTATTCAGCTGGCTGCGATTCATAACAACGCATGCTCTACCGGTAACAGCATTAGTACCGCAACTGACTTCACCCGTAACAACTATCTCTTTTTCTTCTTCTTCCGTGGCATCCCCTGATAACTGCACGCTTTCTTGCTCTTGGTGTATCACAACAGTGGACGCTATAGACATACCCCACAAACAAAACACGATAACAACGCACCACATACGTGATATCTTTTTCGCAACCATAATGAACTCTCTATTAATTTATTTCTTAAAAATTGCTAATTACTATATACTATTATTTATTTATACTATATCAGAAAAATGAAAAACTAGAAATTTACGCTTTATTACTATGAATGAATTAATTTTTATCCTTCACACCATAATTATTGCCAGTTTTGCTCTTGGATCACTCGCGCTGGGCCGCTGTGCTCTCGTTGCATTTATCTGCAGTCAGTGCATCTTGGCAAATCTTTTTGTCATAAAACAAATCACACTTTTTGGGTTTACCGCCACATGTGCTGATGCTTTTACTGTAGGGGCAACGATTGGCCTTAACTTATTGCAAGAATATTTTGGCAAGGAAATAGCAAAAAAGGCCATCTGGGTCAATTTCTTTTTGCTTATTTTTTATGCAATTGTATCACACATTCATCTTCTGTATATTCCACATAGTGCCGATATAGCACACCAACATTTTATGCCACTACTCACTCTTATGCCCCGTATTGTGATTGCCTCATTTTCTGTCTACTTTATTACTCAAATGACTGACTACTATCTTTATGGCATACTCAAAAAAACATTTCATGACAAGTATATTATTTTCCGTAATTATGCTTCTATCGCATTCTGCCAACTACTTGATACCGTTCTTTTCAGCTATTTGGGCCTTTATGGCATCATCGATAATATTGTGGAAGTTATTGTGATCAGCTACCTGATTAAACTAGCCAGCATCGTTATCGCCACCCCATTTGTCGGCTTTTCGCGTAGAATTTACACGATGACACAAAAATAAGTTTTTTTGTGTTATACTAATCAATAACATTGATTCCTTAAATTCTTGAATGGGGTCCCCAGCGTAGTTTACAAGCTGGGGTAAAAGATTATGTCATACTTTACATTTGAACTTATTCACCAATCAAAAAAATCCCGCGCTCGCGTTGGTCGTATTCACACGCCACACGGCATTATTGATACCCCAAGCTTTGTCGGCGTTGGTACCAATGGCGCACTAAAATCACTTGATTCCACGATTGTTTCTCAGATCGGTTTACAACTTATGTTCTGCAACACATATCATCTGATGCTGCAACCAGGTACTGCTATCGTAAAACAAGCTGGTGGCCTTCATTCTTTTATCAACAGAAACATGCCAATCATTACCGATTCTGGTGGATTTCAGGTATTTAGCCTTGCCTATGGCACCGTTAAAGATGAGCTTAAAAGCCGTGGACAAAAAACTGGCAACAACTTAGTTTTGAAAACCTCAGAAGAAGGCGTTCTGTTCCGATCATATCGTGATGGTACCAAAATGCTACTCACTCCAGAAACATCTATTGCTGCGCAAAAGGATCTTGGTGCTGATATTATTATCCCGTTTGATGAGTTACCACCGTATCATATTGACCCACAAAAACTCATTAATTCGTTACATCGCACACATCGTTGGGAAAATCGCTCGCTGCAAGCACACTTACAAAACCCACAACAACAGGCAATGTATTCCGTAATTCACGGCGGCATCAACAAAGATTTGCGTAAAGAAAGTTGTGAGTTTTTGACTAAATTACCTTTTGATGGACACGCTATTGGTGGAAGCATGGGAAAAAACAGAGCAGAAATGGTTGAGATGCTGCAATTTATGATGCCACACTTACCAGAAGACAAACCTAACCATCTTCTTGGCATTGGCGATTTAGCATCAATTGAACCAATTGTTCAACTTGGAGTTGATACATTTGACAGTTCACACCCAACACGCTGCGCACGCCATGGATTACTTTTTACTACTAAGGGATTTGTTAAAATTGGTCATGCAAGTAACAGCATTCTTTTTGAACCTATTGATACAACATGTACGTGTTATACTTGTCAAAACTTTACACGCGCATACTTGCATCATCTTTTTAAGGCAGCTGAATTAAGTGCATACACACTTGCTACTATTCATAATCTCCACTTTATGGTGCAATTAATGGCAGACTATAGAAACAAAATTTTAAACGATGAAATATAATGGTAAAACAAATAAACTCTCATGCTAATCCAATCATCAAACACGTAGTACAATTGCACAGCTCAAAGCACCGTGCACATTTTCAGGAATTTATTGCTGAAGGATTCCGCACAATTTCAACACTTATTCAAGCAAAAAAAGAATTGGTAACACTGTTTACGCTTGAAGAATTTTTGTATGATGCAAAGCAAATTGCACCAGAAAAATCTATCATTGTTGTAGACGAATCAGTATTACAAAAAATAAGTACCGCAAAAACACCAAGCGGTCTGCTTGCAACATTCCGCATACCACAACAACCATCATTTGATACGCTTAATGCAGGAATTGTGCTTGCGCAAATAGCCGATCCGGGTAATATGGGAACACTCATTCGCACTGCAGCTGCAATGAACAAAAAAACGGTTGTATGTATCGAGACAGTTGATCCGTGGAACCCAAAAGTTGTACAAGCTACTGCTGGTGCAATTGGCAACGTTTCTCTTTTTTGTATTAATTGGCAGGATCTATTGCTCAACAAAAAAAATCTGAGTTTGTGCGCACTCGTTGCAACAGAAGGGAAAAACCCTAGCGCTGTTGATTTGCACAAAGCATTGATTGTTGTTGGCAATGAGGGAAGCGGTATACCAGAGCAATGGATTGCTGAGTGTGATGAAAAAATAACATTACCAATGCCAGGAAATTTTGAAAGCTTAAATGCTGCTGTTGCTGGATCAATCGCTTTATATTTGGCGGCAACACAGTAGATAAATATGTCGCACCCTTCGATACATTCTTCTTCGCTAAAGCTACGAAGAACACTCAGGGCGAGCGGATATGAAAACTTCCTCCTTCACATAGAGCTTTTGAAAAACACCGCTAGGACCAACAAAAGAAATAAAATATAAATCCCTCCCCCGCTCGTCCTGAGTGCCCCGAAGGGGTGTATCGAAGGATAGCGAAAGTTAAGGAATAAAAAATGTCCAAAAACAACACCCTCTCACTATGGTCAGCAGTTATCATCAACACAAACATCATCATCGGATCAGGCGTCTTTATTAATACAACAGAGCTAGCAAAACGTGCGGGTTTACTCGGCGGACTTGGTTATGCACTCGTTGGATTGCTCTTGTTTCCTCTCATACTATCTTTCGTAAAACTTTTAGAATTTTACCCAAGCGGTGGTTTTTACTCATTCTGCAGCGCATCACTACATCCGATTGTTGGTTTTATTAACACGTGGTGTTATTTTTTTGCAAAACTGTCATCAGCAACACTATCCATTCACATTTTCACATTATTAGTACAAAAAACATTTCCAACATTTATGTTCATCGATCCTCTTACATTAGATCTCATGATTCTCGCATTACTACTTGGCCTCAATATGCTTAATGTAAGAACAGGAAGCAGAATTCAAGGCTGGGTAATGCTCTTCAAATTATTCCCTCTTTTCTTTGTCATAGCAGCAGGAATCTTCTTTTTACAAGGCAGCAATTTAACACCTATTCATCAAATATGGTCTGGAATTCCCTCATCAATTCCTTTGGTGCTGCACGCACTGCTTGGATTTGAAATAGCATGCGCAATCAGCAGAAACATAGAAAATCCTCGCGTTAATGCTCCACGTGCAATACTTATTTCGTACAGCATTGTGATTGTGTTATTTGTTGCATACCAAACATTTTTTTACGGCGTTCTTGGCGCCAATCTTGCAGCACAAACTGATTACCGTGGTGCATTCCCATTACTTATCAGCAAATTCAATATCAGCGATCAATTCCGTAATATTTTAGGACACTTCATTCACCTTGCAATTGCAACTTCGGCATTAAGTGCCGCGTTTGGGATAATTTACGCAAACATGTGGAACTTATATTCACTTGCAGAATTGCACCACACAATTGCGCCAACACGCATTATGCAACGCAACCGATTTGACATTCCTTTTATCTGCGTACTTGCGCAAGGTGTAATTATGCTTGTGTACCTACTCGTTATGTCTGGTGTACTAACAACATTCCAGCAATTGAGTGCTTTTGGTGCAACTATGACATATACGCTGAGTATCCTAGGATTACTCGCAACGCTGTATCAAAAAAGCGCATCTCTCTTGATACCTATCTTAGGACTTGTTAATTGCGCCATTTTGCTTACCACTTCACTCTATGCTATGTGGATTACCAACAACCCAGTTCCATTACAATTATTTGTAGGTATTATGTTGTGTGGTATAGTGATGTATGCATTGTCAGGAGAATCGAAAAAATAATAAGGAAGCGGCTCAAGAGTACGCATAGCATTAAATGGTATACGAGCAGTATTCCATCGTCCCCATCCAACAAGAGAAACGGATAAAGGCGCCTTGATGTCAGTGCGCAAGTTTTTAGAAAATGCAGGAGTAAAACATGATGAAATATAAAGGCTATTTTGGAGAAGTAACCTACGATGATGAAGCAAAAATATTTCATGGCGAAGTCATTGGGCTCAAAAATATCATTACGTTTCAAGGCAAAAGCGTTAATGAACTTAAACAAGCATTTCAAGACTCAATCAACGATTATTTAGCGTGGTGCGAGTGGTGAACAACCGGAAAAAACATATTCTGGCAAGCTCCACATACGCATGAATCCTAGTCTACACGCACATCTGGCAATCGAGGCAGCACAACTAGGTCTTAGTTTAAATGACCTGGTAAATCAGAAACTTCGCAAGTAGATTACCGCAATTTTAAGGTAATAAGCGTCAACAGACACAAAACAAGAGAAATTATGCCGAAACGTGCAGTAATTCTTGATTCTGGCCATCCCAACAACTCAAAATGATGATGAATAGGCGCCATCTTGAACATTCGCCTACCCAAATAGCGTACAGAAAGCACTTGCAGCATAACCGATACCGTTTCTAGCACAAAAAGACCCCCAGAAATGGCTAACAAGAGCTCTTGTTTAGCCATCAGTGCCATCAAAGCCAATCCTGCACCAAGGGCCAATGACCCCACATCTCCCATAAAAATCTGTGCCGGATAGGTATTATACCATAAAAACCCCAGCGACGCTCCTATTAAAATAGCCCCAATTATGGCAATTTCGGCCGTTCCTGCGAAGGGAATATGAAGATAATGTGCTACACCACAATGACCAGCTAAATAGCAAATAAGGGCAAATGTGGCAAAATTGGGCAATAATGAGCCAATTGCCAGCCCATCCAGGCCATCAGTCAAATTTACGGCATTACTACAGCCTACAATGATAAAAACAGCCCAAGGAACATAAAACCAGCCTAAATCAGGGGTACAATGCTTAAAAAAGGGAAAAATCAGCTCCGTAGAGAAGAAAGTAAGGAAAATAAGGCCCAAAACTACCAAAAGAGCGATTAAAACCTGCAATTTAAACTTTACACCGGAAGAAATGCCCTTGTGAACGCGTATTTTGCTCCAATCGTCCCAAAAACCAAGCATTCCAAAGCCTAAAATACAGAATAAGAAGATCCAAACCTGTGGATTGGTCAAATCACACCATAATAAGGTGTTAATCAGCACTATTGCTAAAATAAACACTCCCCCCATGGTTGGCATGCTATCTTTAGATTTATGACTTTCTGGCGTGAATTCACGCACTTTTGAGCGAAAAAAACGCCTTGAAAGCCCTATAAATTGCTCTCCAAACAGTAAAGAAAACAGTAAAGAGCACAGTAAAGAAGCGACTGCACGCACACTTACATAGTGTACAACGTTAAAAAATGGCCAATAAAACTTCAAATAATGCGATAAATGGTATATCATGCCTTATATCACCGGATTAATAACTAACCAATATATTATGCTCATAATAGTGAAAATAGCGATTAATTCAAGCCTTTTGGGGTGCCTTTGACTACGGGGTCATCCCGGGGTAAACTGGTAGTAAGATCAATAAAGTAGGCCACAATACATAACCTTCCTAAACTAGAAGGAATTCTTATGAAAAACACATCAAAAAAGAGTATTTTAAGTAGAGTAGCATTGCTTGCATCATTGATCATGGTAACGGGTGCGTATGCCCATAATACTGATAATGAAAAAGCCGTAATTAACCTTGATAAATTTATCAGGGCTATTGAAGGCAATATGTCAAAGTTCTTTAACTCATGTAATAAAACTGGTTACAACATATTTGTAATAGAGTTTGAAAAAATATTCCAGGGCTTTAAAAGAACAATTGAACCTGCAACTCGTGGCACTGGTGATGGTTTGACCAAAGAACTCTACGGTATTATTGATTATGCATTACAGCAATTTAATATTGCGTATAACATTATCAAGAAATATAACGGTAAATCATCAAGTGATGCACTTGCGTTCTCAACGGAAATAAAAAGGGACTTTAATACCGAAAAGATCTTTGGTGAGATAATCACTAAGCTAAAAGCACTGAGAACCAAAGCTATTGAAGCTAATGAAACTGTGTTAGCTGATAAGATTCAATTGATTGTTAATGAAATTGAACAGAAAAAGAAAGCGTGGAGTGTAAAACCTGACTACGTTCTCTTTGCGGGATTAAAGGTCCGTATGGATTGTAAGTAACAGTTCTTGCATAGAAAAACACAATAAAGTACACTAAAAAGAAAAAGGTGCGTTTAAAAAGCGCACCTTTTTCTATGAAATCATTCCAAAAAGTTACAAAAAATATATGAATGCACAAATATACGATTTTGACGTTGTTGTTGTAGGCGGCGGGCATGCTGGTATAGAAGCTGCTCATGCTGCTGCAAAACTTGGATCAAAAACCCTTCTGATTACCCTTGATCTGCATAAAATTGGCTTAATGCCCTGCAACCCTGCCATTGGCGGCGTTGGTAAAGGCCATATTGTCTACGACATCAGCGCTCTTGGTGGCCTTATGCCCCGCCTGTGCACCACAACATATCTGCAAGCACGTATGCTCAACACCAAAAAAGGTTCTGCTGTGCAAGGTTTGCGCCTGCAAATAGATAAATTTGCCTACAGCCTGTTAAGCCAAAAAGAACTACAAAAAATGCCTAATCTTACCATGTATGGTGGAACAGCTGAAAACGTTGTCCTTGATGAAGCGGGCAATGTATGTGCAGTAAAGACCGATACTCAAACCTTTACCACTCCTACGGTAATCTTAACAACCGGAACATTCTTGAATGGTCTGTGTCATATTGGTGAAAAGAACTTCTCTGCAGGCCGGCGTGACGAAAAAGCAGTAACCGGACTTTCGCAGTTTCTGAAAAGAGCTGGTTTGCGCCTTGGAAGACTCAAAACAGGTACACCTCCACGTTTACTCAAAGAAAGCCTTGATTTTTCTAAGATGGAATATCAAGAACCAGATAGCTTACATTATTTGTTTGAATTCTATCCAATCAAAGTACACAGTTCACATGCGTGTTACATTACTCATACTAATAAAAACACTCATGCAGTAATCAAAAACAATTTGCATCGTTCCGCAATGTATAACGGTAATATTTCTGGTATTGGCCCACGTTACTGCCCTTCTATAGAAGACAAAATTCATCGATTTGCTGGCAAAACATCTCATCATGTATTTGTTGAGCCAGAAGGCGCTGATTCTGATGAAATTTATCCAAACGGTATTTCTACATCATTGCCGCTTGAAGTACAAGAACAATACATCAGAACAATTCCTGGCTTTGAAAATGCAATAATTACCAAAGCTGGTTACGCAGTGGAATATGATTTTGTGTACCCAAATCAATTGCATACAACGCTGGAAGTTACCACCGTTCCTGGCCTTTTTCTTGCAGGACAAATCAATGGCACAACTGGATACGAAGAAGCAGCAGGACAGGGAATTATAGCCGGCATCAATGCACACCAAAAAGCTGCACATAAACCACCATTTATTCTGGATCGCACCGAAAGTTATATTGGTGTAATGATTGATGATCTTGTAAGCATGAGTGTTGATGAACCATATCGTATGTTCACCTCTCGCGCTGAACGCAGATTGCTGTTGCGCCAAGACAATTCATTTTTACGTTTGACGGAACGTGCATATAATTTGGGAATGATTGATCAGCAATTATATGATGATTTTATTGCAGAAAAAATAAGCGTAGAAAAAGCTTTAGAAGAGTTGCGTAGCAAAAAGAACAGCACAGACTTACTACGTCTTTTTGGACAAGATGACTGCGATAAAGAAAAACTTTTGGATTATATTTCAACGCCACTATCAGAACGTGCATTGCAAATAGTTCACTCGGAAATACGCTACGAACCATATATTATGCGTGAAAAACAAGAAATTAAAAAAACGGAAAATTTTAAAAATCTAGTAATTCCTGCGCAATTTAATTATTTTGATATGCCAGGACTATCAAAAGAGTTACAACAAAAATTAACTAAGTATAAACCACAATCAATTGCGCATGCTGCACTCATTCCGGGTATGACACCTGCAGCACTATCGTTACTGGTTTTTAGGGTGAGAAATAAAGTTCCGCTATCCTTCGATACACCCCTACGGGGTACTCAGGACGAGCGGTAGAAAAAGAGAGAATAAAGAATAATTAAAATTAGAAGGCAAAATTTTCCCCTCCGCTCATCCTGAGTGTTTCTACTCCTGTAAAAAAGTATCGAAGGACAGCGGAAAATAAAAAAGGAATCCAATGTTCACCTATCTTTTTTTACTTGCAGCAGCTGCAACATCATCAGAATTACCAACAACCGATCTAACAGCTATAGAAGCATCCTCCTTCGCTGAAGCTACGGCGGACATGCAAGAAATACAAGAACTTGTCGCAATTTTTACACAAGAAGAAACTGCGCCAGAAACTTTCACGGCAGCAACACTCGAGCCAACTCCAACGTTAGTTGCGCTAGCAACATCTCCTATCACAATCACCAATGCAATTGAACCAAGCATGCTTGCATACAAACATTGGACGGGTACATATAGTCCTGAAACATTCACTGTTGCTGTAAATGGCACAGAAGTTGAACAGGGTAAAGCATGTGAAATACCTGCAGGAACTACCGCTGTTGAAGTTCAATATAAATATTCCTTTATGAGTGGAATGCGTACTGGTGGAAAAAAAATATCATATCAACTCAATGAAAATGTTACGCAAGCAAACATCACCTTTAATTGGAAAGATGATTGGCGCGTAATCGTTGATAATGGTAAAGCGATTAAGGAAATAAATGCATAAATATAATCCTCAATTCCATTTTTTTCTTTTTGGGGTCCCCATATGAAACGAAGTGAAATATGGGGTATAAAAGATGATTGGAGAGTTATTGTTGATAATGGTAAGACGTTAAAAGAAGAAGTAGTCACGTAAAAACATGAAACTAAACTTCGCCCCAGAATTGTTGCACCTCTACGGCCCACTTGGCATTCAAAGTTATGGTTTTTTTATTATGCTTGGCATACTCGTAACAGTATGGGCCATACGCCGCGATAAACGTTTTACCTTGCTCAATCTTGAACCTGTTTACATAAACATCATTATAGTCAGTGTTATTGCAGGATGCATTGGTGGAAGATTGTTAGAAATTATATCAGAACCTCATGCATACAAACATTGGTATGATTGGTTTGCATTGTGGCATGGTGGTTTTTCTGCTCTTGGAGCAATTTGCGGCGTTATTATCATAACACCAATGTATTTAAAAAAAATTAATGTACCAATCTTACCAACGTGTGATCTTGTTGCAATCTATGCACCATTATTACAATCAATTGCGCGCTTGGGATGTTTTACAGCAGGATGCTGTTACGGCATACCAACAAACAGCATTTTTGGCGTTATATATACTAACCCAAACACACTTGCCGTATATGGCATTCCTATTCACCCAACACAACTGTATAGCTCAGCACTGCTTTTTATCATTTTTCTTTTTATGTATTGTATCGGTCAACGTATTTTTAAAAAAACCGGTGAACTTTTTGCCGTGTATCTTATGTTCGCTGTACTCGAACGTTTTTTTGTTGATTTTTGGAGGGCAGACCGCATTATGATCAATACGTATGTATCATTTCATCAAACGGTCGCTCTGATTATTTTTATAATTATTTTTGTTCAGCAATGCTCTTATTATTACAAAAAATAAAATTAACGAAGCCTACGCAATGCAAAAAAAAATTTACTTTTTGGTAACATTCTTTTGCATGTTCCTATCTTCAGCATGCAATGCAATGGACACAAAGCCAACAATCCTGATGTCCATACAATCTATAAAAAAACCTCATTGCGGATATTTTCTGAATGAAAAAGAAATTATCATCAGCGGTAAAAATGGATGCACTATTTTTAATACAGAAACAAAGCAAGAGGAAAAAGTAGGCAATCTCACTTCTCCATTTCTTACAGTACATCCAAACAAGGAACTTTTTGCTCTGTCCGATAGTAACACAGTAACAATTTACGACACGAAAAAACGCACGCAAGAATGGACACATAATAATAATAATAACAATAATGATTTTCCGTGGAATATCATTGCATCTATTTTTAGCCCTTTGGACGATACCATTTTTTTGTTGTATGGAAGTTGTATAGCTGTACAGCACTATAACTATAAAAATAATCAAAGCCACACGAAGGTTTATGGCTATGGGCAAACTACCCCAATGATTTCATTCCATCCAACAGAAAAATACATGTGTCACGTAACAAATCAAGGACATAGCACCTTCTTTTACAATATGAATTTCGTCGCCACATCTGACGAAAAATATAGCAATGTGTGCCAAGGCGAACATATATTTTCTCAATTTAGTCCCAATGGATCATTGCTTGTAAGCGGCAACAAAGAAGGTTTTTCTATTGGAAACGGAAGTGGTCCAACAACAGATAATATGTTTTTTGAACAAGAAAAAAATAAAACATTACAAGAAGTTGTCTTTCACCCAAATGGTGATTTTATTATAACTCTTTCGCAACCAGACAACGTTATAAATTATTGGGATATAAATCTTGGAAAATCATATAGCAATGTTGCTCTTGGCATATCTTTACAACCTACCGTAACTATTGTTTGTTCACCGTCTGCTGACAATCCATCTACAGAGCATAGGCATATGTGCCGCTATCTTTCATGTGATCCGAACGGAGAACGGCTACTTGTTGTTCTTGCCAACGAATGCGTTGTGCTCCCTGTGCCTCTTGAAGTAATGTGTCACGATGGCACAAAAAATAGATGTACTTTTGCATCCCTTGTGCTATGCAATTATCTCTATAACAAACACGATAGGCTCCCACAAGATGTCATATGCTTACTCTTATCCAAGTTAATTGCAATCTCTAAACGATAAAAACATTTGAGAAAGCATCATTTTAAATCAAGAGAATAACTCTTCTTTACGTGATAAATGCAGATACGGTCGGTCTGATAGAATTACTATCTATCCATTGCGACTATCATCACTACTTTGTTATTTTTGGCATATATAGGAAATATTGCAAAATAGAGTGATACCATGAAATATTGGTCTATTCTTTTTATAATGCATACTTTTGCGATACCTTCATTATGTTCAGCTATGGATTGTCTGGCAGAAATAACATATATTCCAAATCCAACATGTGTTGCCTTTCTTGATGATTACCGTGTTGTCATAGGAGGAGATAGATGCATCACTCTCAATCTTATAAATGCAAAAACTAGGCAACTTGATCCAACTCAAATATTCCATATTACTCTTTCCAATGATGGAACAAGATTTGCCCTATCAAGTAGAAAAAAATTGGCAATATTCAGCACATTTACAGAGAAACAACGATGGAAACAAAAACCACTTACAGAAGGTAGCGCAATTGTTTTTAGCCCAACAGGTTCATCTCTCTTTGCGTATTTTCCAGGAAAACTTACATCGTACAATTGGTTTGATAAAGAACTAGAAACACACGGCGTTCAATCATTTACCCAATTTCCAACCGTACTCATCTCATGCCATCCAACAGAAAAAAAATTATTGTATCCAAGTTCTGCAAATACACTTTCAACAATAGATCCTGATAATGACTATGCGATTGAAAAAGTCTGTACAACAAAAGATCCGGTTATTGCTGGCACATATGGTCCCGATGGCAACATAATCGCTGTCAACAACCATTACAGAGGATGCTGCTTATATAATCCTAAAACCAAGTATTGCTGTAATTTACTCTTGAATATCTATGAAAATATTGTTGGCATAGCATTTCATAAAAGCCGTCCCATTCTTGTAGTACTTATTGATAATAATGCCATACAATATTGGAATTATCGTACAAATGCACTTATCGCCACTCGTACGGGTACCACAGATCCACAGGATTGGATTGACTACCCATATTTAACACAACGTCTTGCTTTTTCCCCCAATGGAGAAAAATTGATCGTAGCTCTTAAAAATAAATGTCTTGTTCTTCAAGTCCCAAAAAATAATATTATTATGCTTTATCGGCTTCTTAAGCACCATGGAATACTTCCAGAAATTATAAAACTCATATTATACAAGCTCGCTCTCTTCTTTAAATTTCATCAAATCAATTTTGCTGAACTCATAAAAACATAATCGGCACACTTTATTTTTACACAAAAAAAAACATGTTATACTGCTCTACAATTTCAACACCCACAATTGAAAGCTATAAAAATTCTATGAAAAAGCTTCTGTACACCTTTATTATCGGCCCTCTTATTGTTGCATCGTCACTGAACCGCACAATGGATCGTAAAACAACAATAGAAGGTGTAAACACTGTAGCATTTATTAGCAATGACACTCTTGTGGTAGGAAGTATAGCAGGCGCTTATCTATGCAAACATACAAATCAAGGACCAATAACCCCGCTCAATAAAACACCGACTTACAACATAATTACCGATCTGCCCCAAAAAAAAATTGGACTTCTCTGCAAAAACTTTTTTTTAGTGTACAACACAGAAACAAAACAAAAAACCAAGTCATACCTGATCCCGAATGGAAATAGTTATTCAGCCGCTTTCAGCTCGATAGATAATACCAATTTTATATGTCAAAACGAACAACTCATGGGTGATTCATCGGTTACACCTCCATTTACAGGAGCTAACAATTATTTTGGTGTTGCATGCCATCCCACAAAAAAACACATCTTATATCCATGTAGCAACACAACACTATTGGAAAAAGCACTAGATAATTGCTCAACTACCTGCTACTGCCCAACAATTGATACTCCTGTTTACCCTCGCCATTCTGACTACATTCCTGATAGTATCCGCTCTGCTCTTTACAGCCCTGATGGCACCCATATTGCCATACTCACTGATAAAAAAAATATCTTTATATATAATCCTGCAACTAAAAAAACCAACCCTGTTGTTCTCAATTGCTCTTGTATCAATATGGCCTTTATTCCACACAGCTCTCTCATAGGATTATTATGCGTCTGCAACTCGATACATTTTGTTGATTGTAAAATACCAAAAAAAATTGCTCAAATCGACTCTCTTGTCCCTAAAGGCACTTCATTAACACAAAACATTCTTATCAACACTCTTGATTTTTCTCCTAATGGCACCCAATATGCGGCAGTCGTAAATCATAAATGTTTTATAGACGATATTCCTCCTAACGCAATGTCTGTCGTGACAAAAGGTAAAATTCTTTCTATTTACTACCTCTTAAAAAAATACTCCTACCAAAATCACTATTTTCTACCATTAGAAGTCATACAGCTATTTATACAAAAATTATTTGATTTAAAGGATAAAGGAGCTGATTTTATTGCGTAAGATCGCCGACACGTTACACTGATATTTATAATGTAAACAATTACAAACCAAGTAAACACCTACATGAATCTATTTAGCTTTATCAAAGAACGTGTCTCAATTCTTGACGTAATTAATGAATACGTCACGCTCAAAAAAGCTGGCGGATATCACAAAGGCACCTGTCCGTTTCACCACGAAAAAACGGCATCATTTACCGTAAGCCCCGATAAACAAATATTTTATTGCTTTGGCTGCCACCTTTCTGGAGATGTCATTTCTTTTATCGCAAGAGTGGAAAACTGTTCACAAAAAGATGCTGCAAAACTGTTAGCAGAAAAATACAACCTCGAACTCCCCCAAAACCTTTCATTTGAAGCATCAGAAAAAAATACCGAAGACAAAAATCACTACTTTGCTGTGTGCAAAGCAGTAGCTCTGTGGTGTCATGAGCAGTTACTTAAAAATTCATCTGCTCAGTCTTATTTTCAACAACGTGGTTTTGGTACAGAAAATTTTAATTATTTTACGCTCGGCTATTTTCCAAGCGGAAACGCCAGCATCAGTGATTTACTCTACTCAATGAAGCGCCAATCAATTTTAGCGCGCGATTTGGTCGATGCGCACATTTTAGCAGAAGGTCGCACCACACTCTATTCACCCTTTGAAGAGCGATTAATTTTCCCCATCAAAGATGCTTTGGGTAGATATTGCGGATTTGGTGGTCGCACTTTTAAAGACCATGATACACGACCCAAATATTATAATTCTCGTGAAAATGAATATTTTATCAAAGGTTCGCTGCTGTTTAACCTTGATAAAGCAAAAAAAAGCATCCAAGAAACAGGCAAAATATTTCTTGTTGAAGGTTATACCGATTGCATGGCAATGACACAACAGGGATTATTCAATACCGTTGCAACACTTGGAACCGCCTGCACGGTAGAACATCTTAAACAATTAGCACGCTATTCTGAACATATTTTTGTAGTATACGACAGTGACAATGCCGGCAAATTGGCAATTTTGCGACTGACCGAATTGTGTTGGCACGTCAATCTTGAATTAAAAGTTATTATGTTACCACCCGGAGAAGATCCGGCATCATTTTTAAGCAATAAGGGTGACTTTGACGCTCTGATTATCCAAGCACAGGACATTTTTCACTTCTTCCTGAACACTCTGGGACACAACTTTGTCGGCAAACCGCTCAACCAGAAAATTCAAACTGCCCGTTCTTTTTTAACAGTAATTGCCGCCATCAGCGATCCCCTTAAAAAAGATATCTTGTTACAAAAAGCCGCCAAAACATTTGATATTCCCTTTCAGTCGCTCAAACAGGAGCTTGATCGTATCCATGAAAAAACGGCACTTATTGCTCCAGAACAACCCATATCTGATGCTGTATCTCAGGTCGAACCCATATCATTGCTAGAAAAACGAATCTTTTGTGCTATAATGAACAATATGCGGTTGTTTAATGGGGAAAGCAGACTTCAACTCATCAAGTATTTACCATCTCCCTTGGGTGATATTCTTATGCAACTAAAGGAACTTAAAGGAAAAACTGAATCAGTTACCTTTGGTTATTTTTTTGATACACTGAATGAACATGACAAACAATACATAAGCAAACTACTCCTTGAAGAGGATGAAATAGTAGATACCGCTGCCTTTGATAAACTTCTTGAGCAATTACAAAAGAAACAGTGGAAAATTATTGTTCGCAATATAAAAGCACAATTAACACAGGCAAAACAAGAAGGTGATGCCAACAAAGTCGCTCTTATATTGCGTGATTTTATGGAGCTCCAGAACAAGTTGATTGCTGCTCCACAACAAAAATAACCTCTAACAGCAACCATAATAAAAAAATATGGCGGGGAAAAAATGACCAAGGCTAAACCTACTGCTAAGAAAACTGTCAAAAAGACAACCAATAATATTGATTTACATAAAGAAATCATCGAAGAGTTTATTGAGAAGTGTAAACTCAGCGGCTTGTTAAGCTACGAAGAACTTATTGCTTTTGGCGATAAAAACAACGTAACTGATGCAGAGGTTACTGATATATTACGTGTTCTTGAAAAAGAAAATGTTGAACTTGTTACTCAAGAAGAACTTGAAACTGACGATCTGAAAAAAGATGATCTTGAAGAACTCGAGCCTTCACGCTTAAAACTCAAAACAAAACTTGAAACATTTGGTCTGGAATCAGGAGAGTTTGAGGAAGAGGAAGAAGAAGAGGAAGAAGAGGAAGAAGAAGGCGAAATTAAACGTGAAACTGAATCAAGCGTTGCCGACAGTGTCAAATCCTACTTGCGTGACATTGGAAAAATACCTCTTTTAAATAAAAAAACTGAAACAACAATTGCTGATCAAATTTCTCAAAGTAAAAACAATAGCATTGAGGCTATTTCCCGATTTCCATTTCTCCATAAGGAATTTGTTCTTATGGGTGAAAAACTTGAAAAAAATATTCTTAATTTAAAAGACATTATTCAGTTCTCTGAATTTGATGAAGACAACATCCCAAAGGTTGAAGAAGAAAAACGTAGCTTGTTGCAAACAATAGCAACGGTAAATAGTCTTATTGAAAATGAAGAGAAAATCTATCACACATACCGCAGCCAATTAGCCGACCCCAAGAAAAAGAAAGAAATGCTTGATGCGGTCAAAGCAAACAAAGAAAAAATTGGTGAAACAATTCGCACAATCAGATTTTCTAACAAACTGATTAGAAAATTCTGCAAAAGAATTGAAAAATACATTGGTAAATTCAATGAAAAAGAAACAGTTGCTCAGGCTTCTAATGCTCAATTAAAAGAATTTCAAAATATTGAAACACTCACTCCAACTCAAAAAAATGAAATGGAAGAACTTGAATCTTCTATGCGAGCTGCAACAAAAACACTCAAAAAGCTTGAAGTAGAAATTGGTTTACCAAAACATCTTATTTTAAACTACTACAACCAACTCGTGTTAGGTCAAAAGCAAGATAAAATAGCAAAAGACAACCTTGCTAAAGCAAACTTGCGACTTGTTGTTAACATTGCTAAAAAATACGTCAACCGCGGATTGCACTTTTTAGATCTTATTCAAGAAGGTAACATTGGTTTGATGAAAGCAGTTGAAAAGTTTGAATTTGAACGTGGTTACAAATTTTCTACCTATGCAACATGGTGGATTCGTCAAGCAATTACGCGTGCTATTGCTGATCAATCACGAACAATTCGTGTTCCTGTCCATATGGTTGAAACGTTGAACAAGATCAACAAAATCAAAAGAACATTCATACAAGAAAACGGTCGCGAACCAACATACGCTGAACTTGCAAAAGAACTTAATCTTGATGAGAAAAAGATTAAAAACATCATCAAAATTTCAAAAGAGCCAATATCACTTGAAACTCCTGTTGGCGATAGCGAAGATGCGTATATCAAAGACTTTATTGAAAATGATAAAGAATCTTCACCTGCAGATACCGTTGCAAGCTCAGATCTAAAAGATCGTGTTCGTGAAGTATTAAAAACACTCACTCCCCGCGAAGAAAAAGTACTCAAAATGCGTTTTGGTATTG
>DATEAY010000068.1 GCA_035288105.1 Candidatus Babeliales bacterium | reverse complement strand
CATTAGCTTTATAGCAGGGTTGATTCAGAGTATACGCCAAGAGTTGCAAGCAATGCGTGAAGAGAATCAAAGATTGCATGATGCGACACATAAAAAACTTGATACATTATCCACTGCTATTCAAGATGTGTCTGGTAAAATAGATGCGACAAAACAAGAAATAAGTGCACAAATTAAAAGTGTTGGAGATAATGTAAATATCAAAATAGATGATGTGGGCAGCAAGGTAGAGAAGTTGAATCTTGATTTGAAAGATGTACCGCAACAGCTTATGAAATTGCTTGATGATATTAGAGTAATGGATAGCAAAGAAACTCAACGTGATCAAAGAATAAATGATTTATTTACACAACTAGAACAAGCTAATAAAGATTATTTGTCTGCTCAAGAAAATCTTGGTGCGCTTAGTCGGGGGCTTATAGAAAAAGTGACAGAATTAACTAAAAGTACAACAGAACAGTTAACAAGTATTCAATCAAAAACCGATTCTCAAGAAAAAAAAATAGATGAATTACTGCAGAAAGAAACAGAACGCAATAGTATATTGGAGCTTTTACGGAAGGGACAGCAAGAGAACAATGAGCAGGTGATTAAGTTGAGCGAGAAGATCGATGAAAAAGATAAAGAAAAACTGAAGCTCTTAGAACAAATTAGATCAGTTCATGAATCTAATGCCTTACAGTTTACTCAAGGAATTAGCACGTTGGGTGAATCGCAAAAAACAATGCAGACTGCTTGTGATAATTTATTTTCTAAAGTGGAAAACATAGAAAAGCATGTGGGTGAGATAGAAGAGAATGTATCCACCTTAACTAGTCAGGTCGGTGCAGTCGTAATAAGCAACCAGGCAGTTGCTAGTAAGGTGGGCGATATAGAGAGTGTGTTAAAGCGGCAAACAGCAGAGTTAAAGAAGCAAAAACAAGAATACAGGAAACAAGTATCTCAGAGTCAGGAGTTAAATACTAATATCCTGCAAATTCAACTAAAATACACTGAAAATATAGCAAAGCTGCGCGATGAGTTAAACCGTGCATATAAAGCTCTAGATCAAAGGTTGACTGATACTCAAGATTTAATACGAGGGCAGTCTGCAATTCAGGATAATCCACCTAAATTTGAACGATTGGATCTGCGACTTGGAACTCCAAAATTTCCTGCTTTGCAGTTAAAGTAGGGAACTTCTTTTTTAGCATGATTCAAGTTGTAGCGATACTATGAGCTGATAGTATTAAAGAAAATGTGTATTATGCGGTATAATTATGCTTATATGTAGTTTATTAATGGGAGTGTGACAATGAATAATGGCGTAAAAAAAGCGTTGTTGGTTGGATTTGTTTTAGTAAGCATACTTATATTAATTTGGTACACAGGATTGTACAACTATTTTACTTTTGCATCCTTAAAAGAAAATAGAGCCTATTTTGAGGCGGCGGTACAGCAGAATTATTGGCGGTCAGTAGCCGCATTCATCGGGATATACTTGGTGGTTATCGCTTTCTTGATACCCGGTATGCCACCGCTTACAATGGTTGCAGGATTTTTATTTGGATTTTTTCCAGGTATTGTGTATGCAGGTATTGGTGCAGCAGGTGGTGCCACTCTTTCCTTTTTAGCCATACGGTATATGTTGAGCAACTTGGTTAGGGGTAAATATGCACAAAAATTGGAACGTTTTAATCAAAAAATAGCAGTGCATGGTGCCGCAAGTTATTTGTTAACGATGCAGTTGATAGGGGTCATCCCCTATTTTGTTATTACTACATTGGCAGCTCTTGCTAATGTTTCTACGTTTACTTTTTTTTGGACGACGCTTGTAGGTTCTTTGCCAATGCTTATCATCTATACATTTGCCGGTAGGCAATTGAATTTGGTTGAATCAGTCAGAGATATATTTTCACCGTCAATTATAGCATTGTTGGTGCTTTTGATTGTGGTATCACTCTTGCCATTGGTGTTTAAGTTTTCTCGTCGGGCTGATTTGGAATAAGTTATTCTTATGTTTTGGATGAGCTTTACAAAACTTGAGTTGTGTACAATAGCATTTATACCAAGTTTTTGTGCTGCTTCTACATTTTCTTTTTGGTCATCGATAAACCAACAATTTTCTGCACATAGTTGATACCGTTCTAAAAGTATTTGATAAATTGTTGCGTGTGGCTTATTTGCTTTTACTTCACCTGAGACTATTATTCCGTCAAACAGATCAAAAAGTTCTGGATGCTGTTCCTTAAGCAGTGCAAATGATTCCGCATCCCAATTTGAAAGGCCATAAATTTTATGACCTTCTCGTTTGCATCGTTTGATAAATGCAATACCGGCGTGAGACACTCTGACCGAACTTGCAAAAAGTTCTGGTGTAAAGATGAGGCGAGTAGTGTTTTGAATAATGCGTTGTTCTGCATGACAACCAAACCATTCAGGATGAAGATTAATTTCTTTTTCTACAAGTGCTTTAATCTCTGAACTAGTCATAGTGCCCTGCAGCCATGCGCACAAGATACAGGGAAGTTCATTTCCTTTTTCATCATACGCTTGGTGGTATGCATTTGCTTGGCTCAGGTTGTGTACTTTTTCTATTTCATCAAGAATTGCAAATAAGGTTGTTTTTATGTGTTGGTCAAGATAGAAAGGGTTTATTCCCAGCCGAAAACTGCATTCGACAGCATTCATCATGCCTATGTGTCTAAATGATACCATTGTATCGGTTAGGACAAGTACACCGCCAAAATCAAAAATAAAGTTTTTTTTGGGTATATTGGTTGTTGCAGCCATACTGTAAAAAGTAAGGTAGGCAAGCAGTGGATAGGCATATAAACGAATTTTCATGATATTCCCCTTGATTTGCTTCATTAGTATAATTTCAGTATACCATTAATGCGGCAAGAGGTCAAAATAACATATTTGAAAATAAAAAAAGGGCGGATCTTCGCTCCGCCCCCAGATAGTTTTTTATGATTTAAAAGGATATATTTTCTTTTTGTTCCCAGCTCAATGTAAAGCTCCATCCATACGGTACGCCTGAATAGATAGTGCACACAGGAATACTTGCTCTTGCATGACGCGGGTAGTTGGGATCGTTTTTCGCAGCATCTAAGAGAAGTCCCTTTATAGGAACATTATAATAACTTGCTATGTAGTCAGAACCTTGTCCTTCTCTTCTAATCGAATGTGATTTATTTGTGTCAAGCTCCACTGTTTCACCAGGTTGTAGAATGTATCCAAGAGTTGTTTTGGTATCTTCTGCGCCAACAAGTCTATACACTACATTAAAATATGAGTCGTTTTTGAGTATGAATGGTCGCGCAAAAACGGCACTTGATACTGAACTTAAGAGCACAAGGCCCATGATGTGTAGAAGTCTTTTTTTGATAATCATAACGATCCTTTTTTGTTTAATAAATTAAAAACAGATGTATCCTAAAGCGAAATCCCATCCACCGGTATAGCCTGATTGAATCCTGATTACAGGAGTACAACCTTTACGCAAAGCAAGGTCATATGCTTGGAAGTCGTTTCTTGATAATTTTTTCGAGAGGTCAACTGTATTGGGAACTCTTATCCAAGATGATACAACACCAGATCCAAAACCAGACCTTCTGATGGAAATTGTCATTTCATGTGTTTTAAATGAATCACCAGGAGCAAGCACAAATTCTTCGTGTTGAGGTACTTCTTGTCCGGGTTTATCAAATTTATACTTTACATCAAAAGCAGAGTTGTTTTTTATGATAATTGTGCCAATAATTGGACGTTCTGCTGCATAAGATGAATTATGTGCTGAGCAAAGTAAAATAAGTCCTGCAACAATGAGACTTTTTTTCATGATAATCCTTTTTTTATTCAAAACAGAGATATTCATCATAGGCCATCACATATAGACTAACAAACACAAAATACAGATAGCAATAATTGCCATTTTTGTTTACACTTGTTTTATAAATATTTCTTCTTAAGGGACTAGTTCTTGATGATGTTTGTGGTAAAATAATAATAAAAAACAATGATTGGATGGCTATTGTGTTGAATTTTTACCAAGAAATGCTGATGGACCACTATCGTAATCCACGTAATAGTGGGATTATTGATCAGTGTGATTTTCATTCAGAACAACGTAATACCTCGTGCGGTGACGAGGTGGTTTTTACGGGCATTATAAAAAATAATATGCTGGTAGAGGTTACTTTTCGGGGTAAAGGATGCGTAATTAGCCAAGCAACCGCTTCTTTGCTTTCGGAACATGTTAAAAATAAACCTCTTGATGCTATTCTTGCTCTTGATAAGGACGATCTTATTGCTATGATTGGAATGCAGTTGGGACCAGTCAGATTGCTGTGTGGGTTATTATCTCTGATGGCGCTGCAAAGCGGAATATGTGAGTATAAAGCACGTAATGGATAAAAGTTACAAATCTGTTTAACCCTTCGATACACCACAAGAGTGGCACTCAGGGCGAGCGGAAAGAGTAGATAACGTATGAATTATTTCACCGTTCGCTTGGCTCCTGTTGCGTTAGAACTTCACAGGGGACCCTTTTATAGAATTCTTTTGCCTATTCTTTGCCCGCTCGCCCTGAGTGTTTTTCAACCCCATGCTCCACTTCATTCCACACGGGGACCCCGGCGTAGAGTAACGAAGCTGGGGATAAAGGGTAATTCTATAAAGGTCTATTTATGTTAGATCGTCTGAAATTGATCATTGAACTCCAACACGTAGCAGATAAACTCTTTGTTGATGTAACCCCATCATATCACCTTGCCCAAGATGTTTGGCAGTCTATTATTAAAGATTCAACCTTTTTGTATAAAGTTCGACAAGTTAACAATGCACCGTGGCCAGTGCCACTGTGGCAAGATAATCTTGGTGATAGTATTGCCGTTGAAAAAGTTGTATCACCGTACGTAGCATTTTCTGTTGATGGATCTCAAATTTATCCTGATCGTCACAATGTTTTATCATGTTGTTTAATTAATACTGGTTCAGTTGTTTTACCGTATAATATTGAAAATAAGCGTGTACAATTATTTTCCGATCCAACCGTGTTTGCAGGAGTTGATGAACATCAACAACCATTCACCACCGATGGCGTCAATTGTAAGCGACAAGAACTTGAACTGCGAGCTGGTCTTGATTTAGCAAAAAAAATAAAAAATGATTATGGTGATGCAACATCGTTATTACTCTTTGATGGATCATTAATTTTTTGGCATTTATCATCAAAAGAAATTGATGTAAGAGATCAGTTTTTAAACGCATATCTTGCGCTGTTAGATGAACTTTATCACGAAAAAGTACCTACCTGTTGGTATATAAGCATGCCAAAAAGTAAAGAATTAATGAGTTTGGTTCGTTTGTATTTATGCAATTTTGACGTTGCACAAAAAGAGCTGTACGAATCAGTCGATAGTGTTATTGATAGTGGTATTATGTACAGTGTTTTAGAACCATACACTCGTTCTGTAGTTTTTAGTAATCACAGTAGTATTAGTGTTTATTATCCGGCTCATCTGCGACCATTCTTTTTTTACGTACATGTTGGCAGTGAAATTGGACGAGTGGAAATACCATCATGGATTGCACAAAACAAAAGTTCTGTTGATATGATTGCGCAGATAGTGGTTGATCAGTGTGTTAAAGGTGGTGGTTATCCTGTTGCATTGGCTGAAGCGCATGAACAAGCTGTTGTTAAAGGACCGGATCGTGAATTTTTTTATCACTTTTTACAAAAGATGGGCATGGAGCGTAAGCATACGCAATCTATTTCTCGTAAGAGTTTGAAAAAACGTGGCATTGGGATTTGACCCTTCGATATTTTTTGCAAGCAAAAACACTCCCTACTTCGCATAAAGCTTCGTCGGGCAAGCAGGGCAATTCTATAAAGAGGTCCCCTGTGAAGTTTTAACGCAACAGGGGTCAAGCGAGCGGGAGGAAGAATTTTCTGATTTTATTCCCAATAAGTATTCATTTATTGATTTTATAATAGAATATATTTTATATTTTACAGTGAAATATATTTATTGTTTTTAATATTTAGAGGTGTGGTATGAATGTAAAACATGTACTATTGTTAGTGCTCGCAACAGTATCGTTGGGAGCGATGGATGAACCAACAAAAACAGATAAAAATGCCATTGTTTACGTTAAGACTTCAGATGATAAAACAATTGGAGTTGAGCGATGGAAAATAGATGAAATGAAAGTATTGTTAGTGTTGTTAGAACATCAGAAGGATTTAAATAGTTTAGATAATCCAATACAAGCAACAATGATAACTTCAGAAGAATTGGAGTTGATGCGTAATGCGTTGGGGTATATTTCGCTTGGCCTTTTTCAGTCTTTTTATAACACTCTTTTCAACGAAGATGTTCCGCAATTGGCTCCTGGACAAACCATATTGTCTCTTGATCAAGGTAAAATGCACACATTGGTTAACACGGCGGGACGCATTCAGGCGCATGGTGTGAGTGCATTTTGTTTGAGTTATATTGTGCCGTCTGACGTGCAAGGGAGATTCTTAGTTCCATATTTTATTGATCCGATTCTTAGAATGCTTCCAGTGACGCATCAGGTTTTGGCGGGTCATCTTGGTAGTGTATGGACGGTAGCGTTCAGTCCTGATGGTAGCAAGATGGTTTCAGGTTGTTTGGGACAGAGGAAGAATCTTATATTGTGGGATATAAGTAATCCAGAAGAAATCACGTATCAAGCTTTGGAAGACCATCCTGATGGCGTTAAGACGGCAGTATTCAGTCCTGATGGCAATAAGATTGTTTCAGGTTGTTTGGGATCGAGGGACAATCTTATAATGTGGGATATAAGTAATCCAGAAGAAATCACGTATCAAGTTTTGGAAGACCATCCTGATGGCGTAGAGGAGGCAGTATTTAGTCCTGATGGTAGTAAAATTGTTTCGAGAGGTTCGATGCAGAATGATCTTATATTGTGGGATATAAGCAACCCAGGAGCAATAACGCAGCAGGTTTTGGCAGGGCATCCTAATGATGTGAATACGGTAGCATTCAGTCCTGATGGTAACAGGATTATTTCAGGGTGTTGGGGACAACAGAATAATCTTATATTGTGGAATGTAAGTAATCCAGAAGAAATAACGCATCAGGTTTTAGCAGGTCATCCTAATGATGTGCTGATGGCAGCGTTTAGTCCTGATGGCAGCAAGATTGTTTCAGGTTGTTCTGGACCAAGGGACAATCTTATAGTGTGGGATATAAGTAATCCAGCAGAAATAACGCAGCACGTTTTGAAAGGCCATCCTAGCGGCGTAGAAACGGCAGCCTTCAGTACTGATAGAAAGATGATCGTTTCGGGCAGTAGTGGTGAAGAGAATAATCTTCTATTGTGGAATATAAGTAATCCAGAGGCAATAACGCATAAGGTTTTGGTAGGTCATCCTGATTATGTGTGGACGGTAGCATTCAATTCTGATGGCAACATGATTGTTTCCGGGTGTTTGGGTAAACAGGATAATCTTATATTGTGGAATGTAAGTAATCCAGAAGAAATAACGCATAAGGTCTTGGCTGGTCACCCTCATGATGTGATGTCAGTAGCATTCAGTCCTGATGGCAGGAAGATTGCTTCGGGAGGGAATGGTGATGAAGATAAGGCTAGTCTTATGTTGCATCAGTTAGTAGCGGTTGCAGAAGAGAAAGCTCTACAAAATTGTAATAGTGCTCAGGCACAATTCCTCTATCAACTGTGTTTGGCATCAGTGCGAGGTTTTTCTATACAACTTACATCACCATACGCGATGGGAATG
>DATEAY010000067.1 GCA_035288105.1 Candidatus Babeliales bacterium | reverse complement strand
CACCCTTCGATACATTTTTGCAAGCAAAAACACTCCCTACTTCGCCATCCTTCGATACATTTTTATCAGAGATAAAAACACTCAGGACGAGCGGGAAAAGAACAAGCAGAAAATCTGATAAGGGGTTCCCTGTGAAGTTTTTACGTAACAGGGGTCAAGCGAACGGAAAAAAAATAGGCAAAACAATTTAAATAGAGGGGTCCCCGTGTGTAATGAAATGAAACATGGGGTTATGTACCTATATAAAAAAGCTCATCACCCTTGCGTGCCATCTGCAACTGTTCGCGAGCAATTTTTTCTTTGTAAAAATCATCAGTCTGCCACACATGCATTTCTTGTTCTAACTGTATAACCTCATCGTTCAGTTGAGTAATATTTTTTTCCAAATCAACAACTACAACTTTTTGATTTTGTAAGGCCTTGATGCCGTTATTGCCAAAAAAGTACAAATGTCCAAAAGCTGCCATTTCAACAACCAACAACACTTTCATAAACATTTTTTTTACTCGTACCATTGTCTCCCCCTTTTTATTTTCTTTTTGATAACCAATATCCCCCTCTATTATTCAATTTTATTGACTTAAGTTACAATATTTCGCTTTTACTATAGCATAAGCCACTATTGTTGGCCCATGCACATATCCTCTTTGTATTCGCTAGTTTAACCTAGCAATAGCGTAGATTGGGTTAAAAAAAAGGAGTTGGAATGAAAAACATACATGCCATTTTTACCGCTCTTATAATTTCCCTTCTTATTCCCCTAGCAGCGCAGAACAGCACCTCACAACCTACTGCTGCAATAAGTGATGAAACCTTTGATGAAACAATATTTAACTGGTCACGCACCTTTGCGCAAGCAATGGACATCGCACATAAAAAACACTATGCCATCACCAATCCACAGGAAAACATGATCAAAGCCATTGACGGCTTTATTAATTCTCTTGATGCTCACTCAAATTTTTTAGATCCAAAAACATATCTTGAGATGCAAGAAACAACACGCGGTGAATTTTATGGTGTTGGTATTGTCATTGATAATATGAGAAAAACAAAAGATAAACATTTAACTATTGTCGACACAATTCCCGACGGTCCTGCAGATAAAGTTGGCGTTCAACCAATGGATAAAATTGTAGAAATAAATGGAGAACTCCTTGAAGGCCTCTCTACAGAAAAAATAGTTTCCATGCTTAAAGGTGAACGCCACTCAACTGTCAAAGTAAAAGTAATGCGCGAAAACAGTCCAGATTTACTTTCATTTGATATTGTGCGTGATGTAGTCAAAGAACAACATTCACTGAGCTTTCATATAAAAAGTCATAACATTTCTTATATTTCGCTCAGCATGTTTAGTGATTCTGCAGTTAAACAAATTGAAGCTTTACTCAAAAAATCACAGGAACAAAATCATAAAGGATTAATTCTTGATCTTCGTAATAATTCAGGCGGATTACTCACCGCAGCAGTTGATATTGCAGGGTTGTTTCTCAAAAAAGGTAGTCTTGTTACGCTCACAAAAGACAAAAATGCTCAAGAAATTGAACGTTATACCACAAGAAGAAATCCTATCGTAAAAAATAATTTACCTATTTTTATTCTTATCAACAACTATACTGCTTCAGCGGGAGAGATTCTTGCCGGATGCCTTACAATAAATTCTGACTTAACAAATGATTATTTAGTGTTTCTTGTTGGTACAAAAACATTTGGTAAAGGATCTGTACAAGAAGTTATTCCCATAAGTAACAACTGTGCACTCAAAATAACAACCTGCCTTTATTTTTTACCTGATAACACTACAATCCAAGGAACAGGAATAGAACCAGATTTTATGATTGAACGAACCACACCTCCCACAGAGCAAATGCAATGGTTTACTAAAAATTTTGGCCGAGAAGAAACGCTTGATAATTATATAAAAGTGACCAAAGAAGGCATTCCAATGCCTAAAGAAAAAAAAGATAAAAAAGAAGCTCCAACAAAAAAAGATGGTAGCAGACGCTACGATCGTGCAAAAGAAATGCTCCAAAATGACAATCAACTGCGCGATTGCATTTCGCTTATTAGTACATTGCACACCGCACAAACATACACACCAGCACTTGTCAAAACCAGAGCTGATGCTCTTTCATATCTTAAACAAAATCATATCAGTAGTGATAAACTCGAAATTGAGGAGGTTAAGATATAATGTTTAAAAAACGTAACTTCCCCGCGCTCATCCTGAACTTGTTGAAGGATCAAAGCGCTCGAATCATCCTAATTTTATTTTTCTTTTCAAATGCCTATGGTCTTATCATAGAAAGCGACAAACTAGAAACAGTAATTGATTATATTACACCAGGAACACTTGTTATTTTTGATATTGATAACACTCTTGCACGTCCAACAGAAGAACTCAGCAGTGATGAATGGTTTTGTTATTTAGTAAATAAAAAAATGGCTGAGGGCTACGATTACATTACCTCTGTATATTATGCACTGCCAGTTACTTACTATGCACAATTTAATGTTCCACTAGAGCCAACTGAATGTATTGTTCCTTTTCTTATAGCGCAATTAATTGCTCATAAAATTCACGTGATGGCACTTACCACACGGAGTCTTTTTGTTGCAGAAAGAACACTTGAACAATTAGAAAACATTGATGTTCATTTTTTAATTCCTGATATAAGTCAGGATGATTTGGTACTTCCCATGTCATATCCTTGTTTTTATAAACAAAGCATTTTATTTGGGGGCAACAACGATAAAGGTGAAGTTCTAAAGTACTTCTTTGAACACATGAGTTATTATCCAGAAAAAATAATATTTATTGATGATAAAATGAAATATTTGTTATCAGTGGAAAAAGCATTAGAACAATATAATATACTATTTGTAGGCATCCGTTATTCGGGCTGTGATGAACGCGTAACAAATTTTGATCCTACAAAAGCTGAGGCTCAATGGCGCATGTTGAGAACAAAAAATAAAACTAGTAATTAGTCTGACCAAAAAGGAGCCGACTGTATGAAGTTTTTTTACACTCTCGTAATCATTTCTCTAGTACCAAATGTTCTTTATGCAATGCATCACGGCTCATTAAATCATCTTGAAAAATCTCTCGTCTTAAGAGAAATTGGATTCCGTGGTTTGAATGCCATTGAAAAAGCAGTGGAAGATTCATCATCACCAAAAAATATTTCAGATCCATCTCAGCAAAGTACAACACGATCTCATTCGGAACCTAGTTTACATCCATCGCAACCAAATGTACTACGATCATCATCTGCTCACAACATATCACGAATCAAAGTACCAGTTATTCTCAGAATACACGCTACATTTTGTAAAACAGAAACAAACGCCGATCCTCTTACCGTGGCAATTTTTCACAAAATATCCTTAATAGAATCAAAAAATGGATACATTCCAACTGAAATGGAAACAATTGACGGTCACTATTGCTATACTAATCAACCAACCAATTATCTTGGTAGCTGTACTCGTTACTACTGGCAAGACGGAAAAGATAAGAATGTTGTGGACATAAAATCCGATATAACAAATAAAAAAGACTTACAGGAAATAATTAAACAGAACAAAGTACGTCTTGAAGAAGCAATAAATAGTAAACAAGTAAATTAAATTAGAGGGAAATATACTATGAAAAAAATGAATATTGTATATCTATTCACTTGTATAGTCACAATTTCTGCAAACACTGCATGCATGCTTCATCGACTACACAGACTGACCCCTAACAAACGGAGTGTTTTTTTGCTCAAAATTCGACAACCACAGAGACAGTGCAACAGTGGATATATATATTCAGGAGACGATCCTGAGATTCCAATACATAATTTAAAAAGAATTGTATCCGAGCAAGCAGCTCAGATTCAAGCATTACAAAAGAATCAAACCATTATTGCTGAACGTTGTAAAATATCTTTAAGCGATGATGAAGAACCTATTACCGACAACCCGATAACATCGTGCCTTTCGCAACAGTTCAAGCAAGGAGTTCTCAAACCAAACAAATTGTTCGCAAACGAATAATTCATTAATATTTACACACGGTTGGTAATAACAAAAAAAAGCACCAATTTTCTTCCGGTGCTTTTTTCATTAATCTATTTGCCGTGCTGTTGCATAATGTGTTTGCAAATCATTTTTTGTACACAATAATGTTGTAATGTTTTTTTATCTGGAGATGTACTTGGTATAGCAATGGTAAGTGGAACAATCATATGGTGTAAAACAGGATTTTTGAGCTCTTCATTCGCCAAACCATGAAAGGGATTATAACCAATACCATGCATAATGATATAAGTTCCTTGTTTATTAAATGCAATCGGATATTGAGAAGCATCAGCCACTTCAAAATAGCAAAAAATCATCGATACACTACAGAAACATCGGAAAATTGGGGAACTGCGAGTGGATTTGGTGGTGGAGGCTGGCAAGATCCCAATGATCCAAATAACGACAAAAACAAAACAAACAATGATGAACACCCTCATGGTATTTATAAAGATGCTCCATATCATCATAAAAATGCACGTGGCAACAAAAGCAAATGTCCTAATGACGGTCAACACTGCCTCGATTATTCGCGGCCCACAGAAGGAAAAGAAAGAATCGCTATTGAAGGCAATAATTTCGTAATTCTCAAATATACTTCACCAGGTCAATATCATGGCTACATTGTTCCATGGGAACAATTAGAAAACACTATAAAAAATATTTTGATTAAACATGGTTTTGTAAAAAAATCAGGAAAAATAATCAAACAAATCATCGAAAAATCTTTATTATGAATAATTCATATAACGTAATTTTTCTCATCAACAATCAAGCAAAAATTGTCATCCCTTTACAAGATCCAGTTGAATGGCTAGGACCCATTTATCAGGAAAATATTGTATTATTATCTAACAACCACAAAGTTTCTCTCTCTAAAAAGACAATCTATCACGACATGCTGGATTTGGTAGAACTCCTCAACCAATCCCTGAATAATAAATTACGATTAGATCAATCAATCAATCAAGATATTGGTTACTTGGTACACGAATATCACATTGATGAAACAAAAGTAACTCAATACACTTTTCCCAGCGGTGTAATCAGTTGGGTAGGATATAAATATAAATTATGGGAAGCTCATGAAGACAATTTGTGCTTAATGTCGTGGATATACAACAAACCCGATGGTTCTATCATTTTCGAAGTAACGCCCTTTTACCCTTACATGTACTGCGAACCAGAAGAAGAGCCCAACTATATTCCTTATGAAGAATGGATTAAAACATATAAACCGTATTTGATTGCAATGTTATCAAAAGAAAAAGCTTTACAGTGGCTTGAGCAAGCACAGCATATTATAAGAATTATCGAAGAAAATGAAGCGAAATGGCAAGCAGAAAAAAAATAAATATTTATAAATCAATTATATAGAAAAAGACACCAATTTTTATTTGGTGTCTTTTTCTACTATTTCTGGATATTTATCAGGCTGTGCACGGCAATAAAGTTCACCGCCACTACCTGTTGGATGCTCTGCTATAGTAACAAATGCGCGCTGATAAAAACCACCCTTTTCTTCGCGCTTTTTTGTTTGCACTGCATGCACATCTTCTGCTGAAATATTATGCAACGCGCACAATGCATCAATAACTTCCAACACATCTGCCAACTCTTCTACCAATTCATTTTTGGATGGAGCCACACAAACTTCTGCTGTTTCTTCTGTTAATTTGACACGCAATTGAAGAGCATACTCAGCATCATCAAGCTCTTTAACATGCACAATGGACCCTACTGCACGCTTTATATCTGGCATTTTATCGCGCCATAATTTATTTTGTAAAAATTTAAGCATTAATCATCCTTGTGGTAAAAAGTTGTCTTGTAAAAATTCGCGCTCTCATTTTTTTTATATTATATTGCATCATAAAATAAATGTTTATAAAAAAAGGGATATCATGAGAAAAATTATCGCCTTCAGTTTTATTGCTTGTACGCTTTCTAGCAGCACTACATTTTGTATGCTTAAACATGTTTTACGCACGCAGAAATATATAAGAGGATACCAAACAACACCTTTTTTTCAATTGCCACCAGGGAATATATTTAATACTCCTAAAAAAGATTTAACACAGGAAAAAACCGCCGCTTTTTTGGAAGACCTTTGGAATAGAAATGGAAATTTTGCACGCCTCTTGGACAAACAGGGCACTCTATTGGAAAAACAGAATGATATAGTTGTCGCGTATATGAGCGGCCATAATGAACACCTCGATGTAGATACATTAAATGTTTTGGAAAAACAATTACAAGCAACATTTCCAGAAAATTTTTTAAACAAAGGAAAAGGTCACGCCAACGAATAATATATTGTTTGTTCAATAGTTACTAATTTTACTACATAAGGTCTCACACCATGAAAAACATGCTCATTTATTTTTTTATATTCACCGGCACAACTGTATTACATTTTAATGTACAGTGTATGGAAAACAATGCCAACATAGGCCATATTGATACACTCATGCTACTGAATAAAGCTATTTCAGAAGGCAAAAGTATTCTGCAACAACGCATTCACGACCATCAGTTCGAGATTACAGATATTTATTCTGGGAATAATAAAAGACAAAAACCATTTCGTATCAAACACTATTGTTATGAAGACGATGGTTCAAAATTGTCCTATGAAGTGTTTTCTATGGAACAACAAATACGAGCAACCAAGATGTTTTTTAAAAGCAGCAATCCTCTCAACAAAATGGATTGGAATATTGACCATTGTACAACAGCTGTTACGTATTACGAGGACGGAGCTCTAAAAGTAGTTGCCCTTTTTTATAACAAAGAAGCTCTTATCACAGCAGTAAACGCATTAAAAATAAACAATTAAAAGTTATTAACGAAATAATGCTTCAATAGCTTTACGTAATTCGCTATTCCACATACCTAATTGGAACACAGCATATAGTGGATACGAACGTATTTTGTTGTATTCAGAATAGTTTTGCACAGAAAATCGAATACCGTAAGGTGATTTTTGATGAGATTCAAGAAACATTTGAATACTTTTAAGAGTGCGACCTTCACCGCTTTTTACTTCAACAGGTATAACATACCCTTCCTGTTGCACAAGATAATCAATTTCAGCATTACTGCCGCGTGCTTCTCTATGCCAATAATAAAGAACAGGCTTACTTGAAGGATCGAGACAGGTCAGCATTTCTTGTCCGACAAACGCTTCAACCAATGCCCCTTTGTTAACAAATTCAGTAAGTGGATTTATATACCAACCTGCAGTTTGTAGCCCAAGCATTGTTTGAGAAAGAGCAACATCAAGAAAAATTACTTTATAATCGAGCGGATCAATTTGCGCCCCGAGCGGAATTCCCTGCCCGGCTGAAGCATAAACCTTTTGAGCAACACCAGCAGTTACCAGAAGATCGAGCGCAGGAGCAAGTTCCCGTTTTCTAAATTCCCCTTCAATAACAGTATATTTAAATCGCTGGCCCAGTTGCAGTGGAATATGTTCAAAAAGAAGCTCAACATATTTTATTTGAAGTCGTTTGGCATATTTGCCAAAATCCTGCCGATATGCAGAAACAATGGATTTATGAAATCTTGGACATCCCAAAGTGTCCTTTGTTTTTTGCCAACATCTGACAGCTTCTGGCATTCCTCCAATGGCAAGATATTCACCAAGTATGCTCAGTAATTTAGTATGAACTATGTCACTTATTGGGTCCATGCCTGTGTGTGCAAGTAGCTCTTT